>JAUWGN010000103.1 GCA_030606385.1 Dehalococcoidia bacterium | reverse complement strand
CCCTAAATAATTAGGGGCAAAGGATATTTAGTCCGAAACTAAAAGGAGGAGTAGGGGTTAAGAATTGAATAATGAATATTCACAAGTGAGCCTCCAGACGGAGGCTCACTTAGTTTTATCTGAATAAATGGATGACGAAGTTCAAAATGATGGTAAGCAAGATGCTAATTATGGGCAAGTCACTATGAGGAAGAAGAATTGAAAGTTTCCTTTTTGCATGAATATGTCACCGGGGAGCTTTCCCAGGAAGGGAAGCTTCTGCTAGAAGACCAGTAGCAAGCCAAAGAACACGAGGAAAGCCCCAACTAGAATTAGAATCTTGCCTATACCTTGAAGCCACATAGCAAATCGCTTAATACTATAATCAATTGCAAAATTCCTTACAATTCTCCCTCCCCTGGTGGGAGGAGTGAGGGTGTTTAAGAGTGTAGTGCGAGGCTTTAGCCCTGTGTAGTAGCGAAGATTACTACACGGGGTAGCCTCGTGCTGCACGACCCTGAAGGGTCGCACTACAAGATTTGGAGGTGAAGTATTTCCCCGATAATCAAGACAAACCTGGATCCAACGTTAGAACAAATGTACGCAGCCTAAAATCACAAACCAAAGTTCAAAAATGAAGGTTTTTACATTTTAATTTGTCATTTTGAGTTTCTATGTTTGATTTTTAATATTGTTCGGGGTTTAGTGCTTTGAGCTTAGGATTTAACTTGGGGATTGCTTCGGCACTGGCGCTCCTCGCAATGACAATTAAGAAATATCCTGCCTATCGTAGATTATCTTCCCCGTCGTCAGTACTTCAGTAATGAAGGGATTCCTTCTTTGTTTCATGTGCTCAAGTTCTTCACTGGTGTAGCCGATGGGCTCGATAGGCAAGTCAAAACGGTTCAGGTCAAGAAGCAGCTTTATCCTGTCGAGGAAACCCACCTGAAAGTCTGCGATCACCATAATGTCTATGTCCGAGCCCTCATTTATATCACCAGTGGCAAAGGAGCCGAACAATATTACTGCTTGAGGATTGAGCTCGCGGGCTATTTCGCGGCAGTATTCCTCTAGCTGCCTAATAATCTGCTGGCGTTGCTCAAGAGCGATGTTGCATACTTTATGCATCTGTCAGCCATCTCCTGGGTATAATATTCGTCGGCAGTGCCTTCGGCATAAAAGTTAGGGTATCGGGAGCCAATGTAGTGTCGGTCCAGTTCCTTCCCGGCTTCTTCAAAGTCACCAAAGCGGGCATCAATTTTAGCACATTCATTTATCAGCCTGGTCACCGAGTGGCTTACTATAGCTCTGATTCCGCGGGAGTACAAGAAACCCTTTGCTGCCTTTTCTGCTGCTTGCTGGGCATGGAAGCAGCTACTGGCATAGGAATGGGCATCAAGGAGTACCTCAGCGTCAGTCAGGTCCCTCTGGGCTTGAACCAGCCATCTTTGCCCTTCCTCAAGGTTCTTTGGCATACCAAGTTGAGCGTAGCACAGTCCAGCGGGAGGGTCAACCTGTCCCCTTGAGCGGAGAGGTCAGATGAGGGTTTCCAAGATTGCGGAACTTGTTCCGAGTGAAACGAGGAAGCTCGCTCTGGGATTACTTCGGCACTACCGTGCCTCGCAATGACAAGGAGGTGTCATTGCGGTGAGCCAGAGCCCTGAGCCCTTCGCTCTCTGTCATTCTGACCCTGAGTCCTGACGAAAGGAAGGAACCGAAGGGGAAGAATCTCGTGGCACTCAGGGCAGGCTCCGCGCGGCAATCCCGAAAAAACCAAATCCTGAATCCGAAATACTAAGCAATGTAAAAGAGTGGTCAGCAGTCAGTAGTCAGCGGTTAGCCAATGACTGAAGGCTGATAGCTGAAGGCTGATAGCTACCAACAGGAAACCAAAAATCAAAAATCAAAGCGCAAAGCGAGGAAGGTTTTTACATTTTAATTTGTCATTTTGACTTTTTATCTTTGATTTTTGATATTAGTCGTAGTAGTAATAGCCCATCCGTCTCCTGATGAAGACGCCCACCCCCAAGATGACACCCAGAAGCAGCCCCACGGTAATGGTAATCATTGCCCATTGCGGCAGAATTCCAGCGTGGAAGGATTGCGGCTCCGTCCAGTCTCCTTCGTTCTCAGCGCCATCTATGGCTCTTACCCTCCAATGATAGGTGCCGGGAGACAGGGCATACTTCTCGGGCAAGGTATAGGCAACAATATCCCCCTGGAAGCTAACATCTTCTATGGGGACCGAGATAGACATCAGGGAATCATCGCCGCCATATGTATCTAAATCGTAGCTGGCGATTCCGCTGGGGTCAGTGACATTTGACCATGTAAATGTGGGACATATCCTGCCCGTAAAGCTGCCGGAGAAGCCAGTCCTGGTATCAACGGGCGAGATGAGACGCGGCTTATCGGGCGGAGTCCCCTCCATATAAAAGACCGCCGGACGAACGGTATTGCCATTATAGCTGGCATTGACATACTGCTCGCCTTGCCTTCCCCGGGCAATGAACGTAACCACGGAAACATCGCCCTTGGCATCAGCGAAGACATTAGCTGTCTCATTTTGATAGCTGATACTTACCGCGACACTGGGGTCGAAGGACTTACCGGTGACATTAAAAGTCTGTCCCACATGACCCGGCGAGTCGGGGGTCGTTGCTGGCTGTAGCCTTATGCCAGCCCCCAGGTGGAACGTAGCTGAGGCAATCGCCACGATGGAGCCACCGTGAAAGGCCTTAATAACGTGATCGCCTTTGCTGCCCTCGGGTATGGTAAAGATTATCGCTCCCCAGCTGCCATATTCATCGGCTCTGTACTCGCCAAACTCCTGACCATCATACTTTAACTTGATATCATCCACAGCCACAAAGCCAGTCCCGCTTACGGCAATAATGTCGTCAGCGCTGCCCGAATCGGGATTCAACGTTATATCTGGCTGCACCTCGAAACTGGTCTCTCTAACATCGCTCAAGGTGCCCTTGTCATCGTCATAGTAGGCGTCTACGGTGTGCTTTCCTTTTGCTGAAGCGGGCACGGAGAAGTTTTCTTCCCAGCTGCCATCTTCGCCAGCGTCAGCGGTGACCGGGAAATCAACGTAGGAATCATCATCGAGGTAATACCGGATGTTAATGCCGGTTGCTTCGCAGGGAAAGCCGCCGCCTATTACCTCTATGCTATCCCCTGCATGCCCCGACTTCGTGTCCAGGCTTATTCCGGGATTAACCACAAAATGTGCCATGGCATTTCTGCCGCTGGTATCTTCGGCATAGACCTCGTGGTATCCCTGGCAGCACTCAGGCACGGTAAAAGATACGTCAAAGAATCCGTGAGGGCACTGGTCTCCGTAGTGTACTTTTGTGCTATCCTGTAGCACATCATCGTAATAAACGTCAACTATTTCATTGGAATGGAACTTATGACCATAAACGGTTATCCTGTCCCCCACACAGCCCTCGTCTGGTGAAAGCCAGATTTCTATCTCCCACGCCTGGACAGAGGTAACCAGCGCCGGCATAGCCAGCAGGCAGATGGCAAGGGCGATGATCAGGCAGCGTAGTAACCTCATTCCGTAACTTTTCTCTCCATTGCCAGCTCGCTATGTCACGCTGAATATAACCACAGTCAAAATGGAATTATAACAACTTCGTTGTCTTATTGCTATTCTGGCGGTCAGCAGTCAGTAATCAGCAGTCAGTAATCAGCGGTCAGCAGTCAGCGGCTAGCCAATGACTGAAGGCTGATAGCTATCAACAGAAAAGCAAAAGTTAAAAATCAAAGTGCAGAATGAGGGAGCTTTTTACATTTTGATTTGTCATTTTGACTTTTTATGTTTAATCTTTGATATTGTTCAGGATTTAGTGCTTCGAGTTTAGGATTTAACTTGCAGTGTGTCATTGCCAGGTTGCTTGGCCTCCGCATTTTGTAGTTGCCTGATTCATCAGGCACAATTGCCCAATAAATTGGGCAACTACATTTTTGAACTATGCCTCGCAATGACAAGGGGGGTGTCATTGCGAGCAAAGCGCGGCAATCTCTGCGGGGAAAAGGAAAGGGGGGCTCAACGCCCCCCTTTGCCTACTAACTAAGGGTTATTACACCCTTCGTGTTCGGAATATAAGCATCAGGGTAACAATCACCAGTAGTGCACCAATGGCGATAATCACCCACACCCATGCCGGAGTACGAGGTACAGGCGGTACAACTCCCTCCGCACCTGTGGTGAAGGTCGCTGTAGCGTCACCAAACACCGTAGTGTCCTTCATCGCCTTTACCGTCCAGTAGTAAGAAGTGTCGTAGGAAAGCGTGCCGGTATAGGTGTAAGTCGTCCCTGCTGGAGTCGCTGATACCACCTCAGCATCGGTCGCAGCGTTCACCAGGCTGAACTCATAGCCAGTGGAATCGGCAACGGCATCCCAGGTGAACGGAATATTGCTCACCGCCACACCGATGGCGCCATTGCTCGGATTGGTCAGCGTTACCTGAGCCATGGGACCAATAGCAACGGTGAAGCTGCGTACCTCAGACCACGGACTGTGAATTATCTCATCAGTCTCAGCATCGGCAGACCTCACCCTCCAGTAGAAGGTGGTGCCGCAGCTGCCA
>JAUWGN010000008.1 GCA_030606385.1 Dehalococcoidia bacterium | reverse complement strand
AAGGACCCTGAGGCGAACATATTCAAGCAAGCTCACTTTGGGGTGGTGGGCAAGTTTGAGGATGTTGTGCCTGCCCTTACCACTAAGCTGAAGGAATTGCTGGCAGGATAATAAATTACCAGGCTTGGAATTTATTCCTTTTCTTGCTTCCTTTGGGCAATGACTTTTTGGGTGAGGTGGGGTGGCACTTCTTCGTAGTGGCTGAATTTCATGGTGAAGCTGCCACGACCCTGGGTTATTGACCTTAAGACTATAGCGTAATCCAGCAATTCTGAGTAAGGCGCTTGGGCCTGGATAGTGTTATTTTTGACTTCTGGCTCTATCCCAAGTACGCGTCCTCTCCTTGAGTTAAGGTCGCCGGTGAGGTCGCCAGTGAATTCCTCTGGAGCGGTTACCGTTAAGTTCATTATTGGCTCAAGCAATATTGGTTGCCCCTCAGATAGTCCATTTTTCAAGGCTTGCGCTCCGGCGATCTTAAAGCAGATATCTGATGAATCTACAGGGTGGAAGCTACCGTCGTAAAGTGTGACCTTGGCATCAATTACCGGGTAGCCGGCTAAGATGCCTTGCTGCTTCGCTTCATTGACTCCTTTCTCCACCGCGGGGATGTAATTCTTGGGTATTGCTCCGCCAACAATTTTCTTGGTGAACTCAAAGCCGGTGCCTCGAGGTAAAGGCTCGAGCTTCAGGAGGACATGTCCATATTGCCCATGTCCTCCTGTTTGCTTCCTATGCTTGTATTCTGCCTCGGTTGCCACAGTGATGGTTTCCTTGTAGGGAACCTTCGGCGAGGTTAAATTTAACTTCACACCGAATTTGCGATGTGCTTTCTCTTTAACCATCTCTAAATGGGCATCGCCAATTCCTGAGATTAGGAGTTCATTAGTGTCCTGTTCTCTGTGCATTTGGAGAGCGGGGTCCTCTTCACAAATCCTGGGCAAGATTGTGCTCATTTTATCCAGGTCAGCTTTAGTTTGAGGTTGGACGGCCATGGTTAAATTCGCTTGAGGGAACTCGATGCCATCCAGTATCAGGTGATGTTCTGGAGAGCAGAGGGTATCTCCAGTGGTAGTCAAGCTCAGCCTGGCCAACACCCCGATATCTCCAGCTGCTAGCTGAGGAACTGGTTCTTGATTCTTACCTCTTAAGGTGAACAACTGGCCAATACGTTCCATGCCCTTCTTGCTGGCATTCCAAACTTGCGAATTGCCTAGTAATAATCCTGAGTAAACTCGAAAATAGTTAAGCTTGCCTACATATGGGTCAGCGGTGGTTTTAAACACAAGGCTGCTTAGAGGTTCCCCTATAGCTGGTTTAAGTTCTTCTTTTTCCTTGGTTGTTGGGTTTACCGCGGTGATGGCGCCGTGTTCTTCAGGCGAAGGGAAGAAGTCGCAAATGGCGTCAAGGAGTGCCTTTGTACCGATGCTATGTAATGCCGAGCCGGCGAAAACAGGGACCAATTTCCCCGAAATTGTTGCCTTCTTTATAGCCAGGAGAATCTCGTCGTTGCTTATTTCCTCTCCCTCTAAATACTTGGTTAGGAGTTCATCATCGACTTCAACAGCTGCCTCTACTAACTTCTCACGGTAGGAAGTGGCTTGTTCTGAAAGTGAAGAAGGAACATCGGTTTCCTTTAGATCGGCTCCGGCGTAGCCTTTCATGGTCAGCAGGTCTACGAAACCTTTAAAATCGCTCTGTGAGCCTATAGGGAGTGTAGCAGGCAGGCATTTTGCCCCCAACTTAGCCTGAACTTGTTCTAGAGTGTTGAAGAAATTGGCATTCTCTTTGTCCATCCTGTTGATGAACAGCAGGCGAGGTAAGTTTGCTTCTTCCACGTAATCCCAAACTTGTTCTGTTCCCACCTCTACTCCCGAAGCGGCGCAAACCAGGACAATCGCCCCTTCGCTAACGCGCAAACCAGACTTCATTTCACTGGTAAAATCAGCGTAGCCTGGAGTGTCAATGAGATTTATTTTCGTTTCCTTCCATACTTGGGGAAGCAGCGATAGATTCACGCTCATCTGTCGCTCTATTTCAAGGGGATCATAGTCAGAGGTAGTAGTCCCGGACTGAACGTTGCCTAAACGCTTAATGGTTCCCGAAGTAAATAGCATTGATTCAGCAAGTGTGGTCTTGCCCACGTCGTAATGGGATAGCAATATCACATTACGGATTTTGTCTGGTCCGTATTGGGTAGCCATTATTCTACTTTAATATTCTTTCTCTTTGTTTCTTTCTTTCGGGGCTTTTCTGCCTGCTCAATGGCAGCATCGATTAAGCTGCGCAGAGCTAACAACCTCTCTTTGCGAGCAGTTCGAAGGTGGCTCTGCACCTCTTCGGAGAATAGCGGAATCCCCGCTGTGTTAATCCTCACCACAAATCCCTTCCCAGGCTCGTGTTCAATCTCAAAAATCCTCTCTGCCATTCTACCTCCTTTGTTCATCTAGATTTATCACTTGCTTGGAAGCTGATTTTCAACCTCTCATCTTCAAACCTGGCCGTGTCTACAGATAAACCTCTCAAGATATTGGGCAAAATTATGTTTCTTCGGAATGATGCTACCTGGATGGTAAGTTCATCATCGTTTCTGGCTAAGTTGATATCCCCTTTGGCGATGAACGGCAAAGCCAGGCTAAGTATATAGCTATTATCTTCGCGCTTGATGCTTTGAATCTGGCCATGGAAGAATAACTTAGCAGGGTCATTATCCTGATAAAGGGTCTTCCCTACAGCTTGGAGCATTGGTATTCCTACCACCTCTTGCTGAAACAAGGGTAGGCTCAGAACAGGCAGCGGAGCAAAGCACTCCTCGATTAAAGTATAGTATTCCTTCTGGCTCTTCTTCCAATAATCAAAATAAGGGTCTTTTACTTCTTCAGAAATGAAGCGATTGCAAATAACGAGGTCCGTGGGGTAGCCATAAAGGTTAAGGTAGGTGAATGTGCGCTGTGCTTCCTTAATCACCATTTTCTCAGGATTGACCACCAGGCGCATCGAGGATTTTTCAGGGTCGCTAAGCAAATTCTGTACCCTATCAAGCTCGCTAAACAGGTGTTCTGCGGAATCAAATACCTCATCGCTCGGCATAGGTATAGCGGAAGTGAATTTAACTAGAGGTCGTACCATGCCGGCAATGGCTCGTCCCTTTGGGAATATCCTGTGCATCCACCACCGCAATATTTCGGGGAAACTAAGCAAACGCAAAGTCTCCCCAGTTGGGGCACAATCTACGATGGCAACATCATATTTATTATCGTCGTGGTAATGGGCGATGTAAAGCAAATTAGCTAGTTCTTCCATACCAGGCAGGACAGCTATGTCATCGGCAACAACCTCGTCTATGCCACGCCAGGCTAGCAAAGCTGTTATCCATTCCTGGACAGTATCCCAGTAAGTTCTCAAAGTTTGTGACATATTGGTTTCCTGCGCCCATAAATTGGAGGCGATAAGCTGTGGCTCATTACCAAGGGTGATGTCGAAGGAATCAGAGAGGCTGTGGGCAGGGTCGGTGCTAAGAACTACAGTTTTGTAACCCAACTCTGCGGCTCTCAGCGCCGTTGCTGCAGCTACAGTGGTCTTGCCTACCCCTCCTTTGCCGGTATACAGGATGATTCTCATCTCGCTTATTATAAGCTTCTTCAAACAGGGCGAGCAACTGTTGATGCTTGCTCACATTATCTGAATGGGCTTAGCCTTGCCAATAGTTCCACCGTCCGGCTACTTACGTGCAACTGCTGCTGGCGTAGTCTTTGGCTACTGTTTCGAAATGTTTGTTGGCGATTATGAAGTTTTATCCTATCTTCCACCCTAACAAATCTTTGTGCCTATATCATTGAAAAGCACCAGCCCAGAGCCAAAGCCATTACACTGACGACTGCCAAATAAGCAAGCAGGGTCTTAGCACCGAATTCCTTCCTTAAAACTAGGATGGTTCCCCAACTGGTAATCGGACCCACTAGAAGTAGCACCATTCCAGCACCGATGTTCATCCCCTGTGATACAAAGGCATGAACCAAGGGAACGCTAGCTGTGGAGCAAATATACATCGAAAGTCCAAGGACAAGACTGAATAGATACCCTAATCCGCCGCCAAGATAACCTCCTACAAATTTCCCTATGGGGGCAATTGCTGCCACCAGCGCCGCCAGAGCCAGTCCCAAAAGTAGCTCGGGCCCAATCTCCTTGACCATATCCACAAAGCCAAACCTCAAAGCAGAAGCTAATCTCCTTTTGATGTTCCTCGCAGCTTTACCTTCAATGGCATATCTATCAGCTTCCTGTTCAAAGGCTGCCTGGCAATGCGGGGAGCAGAAGTAATAGCTCTTACCTTCATACTCCGTTGTTAATCCCTTTTCTGTATTCACGTCCATGCCACAAACAGGGTCCTTAGCAAGCTCTACGTCTTGAGGAGAGCCTAACGTGCTTTTAGGTTCAAACTTGATGAGGTTGCCGATGGCGCCCATAAGGAGCCCCATCAAGATCACGGCAAGGAATATGAATACGGTGAACTTTATCCCTAGCAGGGCATAACAAACCAAAAGGGCGCTTATGGAGGTAGCTGGCGTTGCTACTAAGAAAGCTAAAACTGGTCCTAACCTTGCTCCCTTCTGGTGAAGGCTTACCGCCACTGGAAGAGCCCCTATACAGCAAATAGGAAGGGCTGTCCCGGCGAGGGTAGAATAGAGGAGCGGCTTTATCCCCCGCCCACTGAGATGTCTTTCCACCCACTCCGTGGGAACAAATTCATGGATCAAGCCACTAAGGAAAAACCCTATCGCCAGGAAGGGCAATACTTCGATGAGATAATCCTTAAATACGATGAAGAACTCAACCATTTCCCCGCTTCAAGTTATTTTCAAATTTTGATCCTCCAAGCGTGAGAATAGATATTGAACCTTTTTGAATTGGCGAATCCTATGAGTGTTATTCCGTATTCATCGGCTTCTTTTACCGCCAGGCTTGTGGGTGCGGCGATGCTTATTACTATTGGTATTCCGCAAAAAATCACCTTTTTTATTGTTGAGACTGTCTGTCGACAGGAAGCGACTAAAAAGCCATTCGATAAATCAATTCCGTTTCTGATTGCCAGACCAATGGCTTTGTCTATGGCGCAATGCCTGCTCGTGTCCTCTACAAAAATCTCCCTTCCATCTCCGCAAATCCCAATAACATGTGCACATCCAGTTTTTTTGAATAAGAAACTATGTTGGTTAAGCATTTCCACCGAGTTAAAAACTTCCTTGCGGGTTAAATTCTTGTGGGATTGACACTTTTGAGGATTATTTATAGTCCGTTTCACAAGCGGAAGGTCGACCTTAAATTCATTGTCGGCGATTTTCGTGATAGTGGAGAGAGAAACACTTATACCTCTTGATTTCAAATTGCCAAGTATCATTTCTTCTAAGTCAGTTGGAATGCAGCAAAATTTATGAAGCTCTCTGTCTATTCTAACGACAACCGTTTCTTCATGGATGACTGCATCCCTCTTTTTCTCTTCCCCGTCTCTGGAAATTGCAAGGATTTCTATTTCCGAACTTCTTTTTTCCATAATTTATGGAAATCCTTTATATCATTTATTATGCTGGTGAGATTGTTTTTCGCCTGAAAGTTCTGCGAATTTCTAGGGAACCCCTCTTGCCTTCAGCTTGCAATGGCAACGCTGGTATTATCTCAATATACCCTTTACAATAACATCAACTGCCTCTTCCTCATTTAGCCCTCTTGCCATCAATGTTTGCATCTGCTTCTTGTCTATACTACCTATAGCAGCCTCATGAGTAACCTTTGCCTGTTTGTCGTTTACATATACAAGCGGTATTGCTCTTGCTGCCACTCCGTCTCCATTCACGATTTCAATGCAGTCAACATGACCTCTGGCAAAGGGGGCATTGCCATATGTTTCACCCCTGACCATTGCTCTGGCGTTATCATTTAATACCAGCCGGCTTTTTGCCAGTCCCCTGGCTCCTTGGCCGTTCAAATGAATTTTTTCTACTATATTTATATCGTCTTCCTTTTTGCCAAAGACCTTTACCATAAGCTCGTTTATGCTTTTCTCATCACCAAAAATCTCGAAATCGTAATCTAACATGCCCACGCAGCCTTGAATTAGAGAGAAGGTGCTCTCCCAGACCCCTTTCCTGCCTACCTCGATTCTTGCCTTTGGAATCACCTTAACCCCGCCGAATTCCCCATGATAGTGAGTTTCGTGATAGCTGAATTTGGCATTATCGCCGATTTTTATAGCAGCATCCATCTTGTGTATTACATCGACAGCGTTGGGGAAGATACAATGAGCAATCACATTTACCTCGCTGTTATCCTGTGCCTCCACTCTCAATATAATCTCCTGCAATCCCTCCTCGGGCAAGACGCCAAAGCATAAATGAACGGGGTATTTGATTTTTGCCCCTTCTTTCACTAAAAAGTAAATATTAACCCCGCTTTCAGTCTCTTCTGTCTCTACCTTTATCCCATCGGCTTCCTTAACGCTAAGGACTTTGTTTTTATGGATAACAAGATTGCCCACCTCCTTGCTTTTTAGGGCATCCAGGTTCCCACCTGCCTTGCCATAGGCTTCAAGCATTGCTTCATATTCCTTGACCGCAAGCATTTCTTAAACTCCTTTGTAATCCGGCTCACCGATATGGGGACACGTTTGGCAATTATTCTTAAACCAGTGACACATTTCCTGTGGTGGTCCAGAATTGATTATCTTCCCGGCGCATATTATCGACACTTCCTCGGATACACTTACCGCTCCCTCGTTATGGGTAATCAAGAGCACTGCAGAACCTCGTTTACCCATTTCAACTATCCCATTCATGATATGGGGTAATGAAACTACATCTATGCCGGAGTCGGGCTCATCTAAAATAGCCACTTTCGGCTTCATCGCCAGGACTGAGGCAAGCTCCACTCTTTTTCGCTCACCCCCGCTCAGGCTCCCATCAACTGCTCTGTTTAGATACTCTCCGGGGGGAAGTCCCACTGTCCATAGATACTTTTCGGCTTCGCTTAAGCTTAAATTCCTGTTTAACCCCAGATACTCTCTTATGCTCAGCCCTTCAAACCTTGCAGGTTCTTGCCACGCCAGGGTTATTCCCATTTTTGCTCTCTGTGAGATTGTGAATCGGGTAATGTCTCGCCCCTCAAGTATTATGCTCCCTTCATCGGGGTAGCTTGTTCCCATTATTAAATTAGCCAAGCTTGTCTTTCCTGCTCCATTCACTCCCAATAAGCCATGTATCTTCCCCTCTTTCACCTCCAAATTTAGCTCGTTGATTAGCGGCTTGCCATTTAGCGTTAATTTAAGATGCTTTATTTCCAACATATTCTCTTCCGTCTAGCTGCTACTTCAGTGATTCCTTTATCCATGCTAGATATTCTTCATTACCTGCAATTATGGGTAGGGCAATAATCTCGGGCACTTGATAGGAATGTAGCTGTTTTATTCGCTTTATGACCTCTTCTACCTTGCGTGTCTCCATCTTAATTATCAGCATGGCTTCCTTTTCCTTTGTTACTTTGCCCTCCCATCTGAAGTAAGAATTTACCTCTGGAGTGATATTAACGCAAGCTGATAGTTTTTCCTCCACCAAAGTCCTGGCAATTTTTTCAGCTTCGTTAATGCTGGCTGTGCAGAGCAAAACACTATACATTTACAGTCAAAATCCTGTACAAGTAGCACAGCTTGTGGCAGAGCATGTGCTGCAGGGGGAACTTCCGCCGAGCGGTGTGGAGGTGCCTTCGGTGCTTTTTGAAGAGCAAGTAAAACGGGACAAAGTCCTCTTAGCGCCGTTGTGACAATGGGGGCAGGAAGCAATTTCATTTGACTGGCTTAAGGGACGAAGCAATTCAAACTTAACGCTGCACTGCGGGCAAAAATATTCATAGAGAGGCATTTTTATCCCCTGATTCTACACGGCAACTACTTCCTTGACCTCGGGCACCTGTTCTTTAAGCACACGCTCAATCCCATGCTGTAAGGTCATGGTTGCCATGGGGCATCCTGCGCAAGCTCCTTTCAGCCTTAACTTGACTATACCATCATTTACATCCACTAACTCGACATCACCACCATCGGCTTGCAAAGCAGGTCTTATTTGTTTCAGGGCTGCTTCTACCTTCTCTCGCATATTTCACCTCCTACATATTGTTTGTCCTTTTCCTCTCCTGCTGTTCCTTTCATTTCGCACATGAGCTGTTGAATTAGTATCCCTCCCATTGTTCCATTGGTTTTCGTCATCTTTCGGCTGTTTCAAGTCCCACTTTTGCCTTTGCCGCTCAAGTAAATCCTGCAAGGTTGTGGATTCCAGAACTCCGTATGTTGCTTTGTGCACCTCATTCCAGACGTCGCGGATGGCGCAAAAGTCTGAGCGAGGATATGCTTTGGGATTGTTGACGCATTCTACTGGAGCAATCTGGCCTTCAAGAAGTTGAATCACCTCACTTAGCTTGATCTCCTCAGGATGCTTGAGTAATGAGACACCGCCTCGGGGTCCACGGACGCTCTTTACCATCGCTCTTGCTATGAGAGGGGCGACCAGATGCTCGAGGTATAGTAGTGAAATTTCCTGTCTTCGGGCAATGTCTTTCAATGGAACTGAGCCCTCACCCTGGTGAAGGGCTAAATCCAAAAGTAGCCTGGTTCCATAACATGCTTTGGCAGAAAGCCTCATCACTATTCCCTATATTGTTGACTGAACTGGTCAACATTTAGTTGACAATAGTATGGAATATGGGAAGGAAGCTGTCAAGCCAATGTGCTCGTTGTTTCGAGAGTGGTGTCACCTGTCTATCTAAATGTGAGCAACTGTTGTCTAGGGACAAAGCGCAATGCTACAATTGTGGTGCTTTTGGTGTATCAAGATGAAACTGGATCGCAAGCAAGTTGAGCATGTAGCCTGGTTAGCTCGCCTTGGTTTAGATGAGGCTGAAATTGAGAAATTTGCCGTTGAGCTATCCAATATTTTGGAGAACTTTGAAATACTTGATCAGGTGGATACAGCCGATGTGTCACCGGCGACTCACGCAGTCCCACTACAAAGCGTTTTCAGGGAAGACCAGAGTTCTCCTTCATATCCTCAAAGCGATATCCTTACTAATGCTCCTAGGGAAGAGGAAAACTGCTTTAAGGTAAAGCCGGTTTTGGAGTAGGTGTTTTCTAGGTAAATGATTAGCGCTGTAGCTATAGTCTGTGGATATCTGCTTGGTTCTATCCCTTCGGGTTACATTGTTGCTCGTCTTGCAAAGGGAATAGACATTCGCAATGTAGGAAACAGGGTTATGGGAGCCTTGAATGTCTATTATGAAGTAGGTCATGCCGCTGGAGTATTGGTTTTGCTGGCTGACATTGGCAAAGGAGTAGGCGCGGTTCTTTTAGCTCGCTGGCTGGGTGTTGATTTAATATTTCAGCTTCTTGCCGGGTCAGCTGCTGTGGTAGGTCACATTTTCCCCGTTTTTCTCAAGTTCCGTGGCGGTAGGGGAGGGGCTACGAGCATAGGCGTCCTTCTTTGTTTGCTACCGAAGGCAATTCCCTTTTGGCTTGCTATATGCGGCGTAGTGTTGCTTATTACCAGGAACATCACTGTCTGCTACAGTATGGGGTTTGTTTGTTTTCCAGTTGTGGCAGGATTGATTTATGGTAGCGTCGCCTTGGTGGTTTTCTCCGTGGGGTTACCAATATTCCTGGGGATAAGGTTTATTCCCAGGCTCAAGGAGATGTATTCGGTAACTGGCGGCAGTTGGCGTAGAGTCGTCTTCCGCAGTAGCATTAACGAAAGGTTTTGACTTTATTGTGAACAAGCTTTATCAATTGACTATCCACCAGGCACACGAACTCCTTAAACGGAGGGAAATTTCCTCGGTGGAACTCACCAAAGCTACACTGGAGCGTATTGCCGATATAGAAGATAAAATTCATGCCTATGTGACTATTACTGAAGACATAGCTTTAAGGCAAGCTGAAGAAGCGGATGATTGTATACGGAGCGGCAATATTACACTGTTAGCTGGCGTGCCTGTGTTAATCAAGGATGTTATCTGCACCAAGGGGATACGAACTACCTGTTCTTCAAAGATGCTGGAAAACTTCATTCCGCCTTACGATGCTACCGTGATGAAGAAACTGAAGGCGCAAAAGACGGTCATATTGGGCAAGGGGAACATGGATGAGTTTGCCATGGGTTCTTCTACAGAGCATTCTGCCTTTTTCCCCACTCGTAACCCTTGGAACCTGAGTTGTGTTCCTGGGGGTAGCAGTGGTGGTCCTGCTGCTGCTGTGGTTAATAATGAAGCCATCTATGCCATTGGTTCTGATACCGGCGGCAGCATACGTCAGCCGGCAGGATTTTGTGGAGTAGTGGGTCTCAAGCCCACTTATGGCAGGGTGAGCCGTTTTGGTTTAGTCGCCTTCGCTAGCTCCCTTGACCAGATTGGCCCGATAACCAAGGATGTTACCGATTGTGCCCTGGTAATGAATGCCATTGCGGGATATGACCCTATGGATTCAACCTCGGTATCTTATCCTGTGCCGGATTACACCTCTTGTCTAAACCGTGACCTCAAGGGACTGCATATTGGCATTCCCAAAGAATACTTTGTGGAAGGCATGCAAGAAGGGGTAAAGTCAGCTTTGGAAGCGGCGATAAAGAAGCTAAAGGAATTGGGTGCCGAAATAGACTGGGAAGCCTCCTTGCCATCTACTAAATATGCTCTGGCAGTCTATTATATAGTTGCTCCGTCTGAGGCTTCAGCGAACCTGGCTCGTTATGATGGGGTTAAATATGGCTTCTCTGAGCAGAAAGCCAGTAGTGTGATAGAGGCAATGGAAAAGACACGCCAACTCGGATTTGGTTCCGAAGTAAAGAGGAGAATAATGTTGGGAACTTATGCTCTGTCTGCTGGCTATTATGATGCTTACTACCTCAAGGCGCAAAAGGTGCGCACCTTGATAGAACAGGAATTTGAGCAAGCTTTTGAGAAATATGATGCTCTGGTTACTCCGACATCGCCTACGGTGGCTTTCAAATTAGGCGAAAAGCTGGAAGACCCGATGCAAATGTATTTGAGCGATGTCTGCACTTTGCCCATAAACATCGCTGGTGTACCCGCTGTTTCCGTTCCTGCTGGTTTTGTTGCTGGTTTGCCCGTTGGCATGCAGATTATAGGGAAGCCGTTCAGTGAGGAAACGATACTGCACATTGCCTTTGCCTATGAGCAGGCAACCGATTGGCACAAAAGAGAGCCGAAAATATAGAAAGTCTCAAAAATGATAAAATAAAAGTCTCAAAATTGAGTCAAAGGACTTGACAAAAAAGAGAGGGCGTGTTACTCTTTTTATAGCAGAGGATAAAAATCTTCTGACTATAATTTAAGGAGGAACAATTATGGAACTTTTAACACTCAAAGGAACCAACCTCAACACTACCGTCTACCGTGGCTTTGCCTCTATTAAGGACATCGCCACCATCTCCGCACCAGACACCTTCAAACAGGACACTAATCCCGATGGACTTCAGCGTGACCTCGATGGGCCCCATTCTCGTGAAGGCTATCTTTACGCTGATGGTGCGCAAAAAGTCCCTGACTACCCCCGCCTATGGCCAGAGGTAATCCTGAATGTTCGGAAAAAGGATGTCGTTGAAATCCTGCCTGTGGATGGACAACCCGACCTCTTTAAGATTGTGGTTCACGAAGACCTCATAGACAAAAATCGTAAACGTCCCCAGATATCCCGAACGGATGGTAACCACCGGCTATTCTATGGAGAAGGGCATCCCATAAGGAACTGGCCACCTCTTGATGTCCCCACCCCCTTTAGCTTGACCATAGGCTTGACGGCGCTGGAAGAAGCCTCTCTCTTTATGGACATCAACGATAATCTAAAGCGCATGAACACGAGCCATCTACGACATCTCCAAACGCGCCTTACGGAGTCAGAAAAACTCGCCAAGGACGACCCGGCACTCTGGATAGCTAATAGACTGGTAGAAGACCCGAAGAGCCCTTTCCACGGTATCGTATATCTGGGGGGCGAGAAAGAGAAAGTACAAGGGCTTGACAGGCGGGTAAATCTAGCAGCACTCCGCACCGGCGTTCAGATGGTTCTCAAGGAAAGCAGAGAACTCCGGGAATTTGACGAGATTGAAGATAAATTTATTCTACTCCTCACCTACTGGAAGGCTGTCGCTAGGGCATTCGCTCAGGAATGGGCTGACTCTAAGAAATATCTCGTACTACGCGGCTTTGGTGTCCAGAGTATGTTTATACTCGGTGCGGAGATAATTGACCGCTGCGTTAGTCCTAGCGTTATATGGAGCCAACTTGAAGATAAAATGGTCGCTTATCTAGTCCAGACACGCATTGATGTTAATTGGGATGCAAAAGAGGGTAATGTAAAGCACTATGGAGGACGTCTTGGCGCAAGAGACCTCGCTGACAAGATGCGAGGGTCTTTCTCTGATGAAGGTGTTGATAAAGAAAATTTAGTTAAAGGTCTCAGAAGTCTTTACTAAGAGGCTATCTATCAGACATAGCTTGAAGGTACTATAAGCCCCTTTGAGGGAGTTAAAGAGAGGCTTCGCCTCTCTTATATAGCACTTCCCCCTCCCTTATCGAAGGGAGGGGGATAAAGGGGGAGGGTTACCTGAATAAAAAGCTATGAATAATCTTAAAGTCACCTGCTATTCAGGTCATACCTATGCGGAACGACCGCAGTCTTTCCTGTGGTGGGGTAGAGAGTATAAGGTTAAGCAGGTAGAAAAAGCGTGGCAGGAGCCGGGTAAGAGGCTATTTAAAATTACTACGGATGAAGGCGAACTATTTGAGTTATGCTACAATGAAGCAGCCGACCAGTGGTCCGCTATTGAACTTATAGTTTAGGGAGGTGATATGAACGAAATTTTTGAGATTCTGGAGGATAATGCCCGGGCAACCCCGGAGGAGATTGCCGCC
>JAUWGN010000061.1 GCA_030606385.1 Dehalococcoidia bacterium | reverse complement strand
AGGCAGGCGCTCATCTCCTCCGCAGTCTGCTTTCTGGTCCAGAGTGCCTTTACGAGGAGACTGCGTTCGGTTTCGGTTTTGGCTGGCACGCTATTGTTTCGGAAGCCGCTTCTTGGGCTGGAGCTTTCAGAGTCCGAGAAGATGAGTGAACTCGGACAGGTTCGCATTATTGCAGTATTGCGAAGTACTTCGCATATTTCTAAGTTATATAAAATTGCCGCCCATACAGGTAAGAGGAGGTGATAAGAATGGCGACATTTAAGCCAACTGTAAATGAAGCATCAGAGTTTTTTGAAATATCTAGTGACTTTGGCGATTCGAGAGAGATAATACGTGAAGCGATTAGTAATAGTTTTGATGCGAAGGCAAGAGAGATTCGTATTTCCGCGGTTATTGACCAATCTGTTGGTGAAGATGAACTCGTGATTACTATATCTGATGATGGGGAAGGTATGGGAGAAGAAGAATTGAAATACTTCTTTGGTCTAGGGTTTACAAACCGTGTAAAACTCGATATGATATTTAGTCCCAACCCAGAAGTTAAAGTTCCCCAAAAGAAAAAAGCACGATTAGGGCGTGGTTGATATTGTTCTGGGGGTATCTTGCAACTCCGCATTTTGCATACTACAAGCCGAAAGAAAAGAAATGTTTGCCACGTTTTGCGTCCCCATCCGCAAATCTGCAAACCCCAACCGACGCCTTCGGCTTACGGCGAAACGGCAAGGTCGTAGAAGCTAATGAGATGCCACTTGAGAATGGCAATGGTAAGCGGAAGTTACCCACCCCTGACCCCTCCCAAGAGGGGAAGTTACAGATGGATAAGAAGCTCAGAACATGTTCGCAAGGCTCACCGACGACTGGCGACTTCGCTGGTCTTACGGGTTAATTGATAGCAATGGTACACGGAAGGCTATCTCTTGCAGAGAGATCTGTGAGAAGTTTGAGAGTAACATCGTGACACGCTTACGAGCGGGCATCGACAGCGGCGCAGATTTGTCAACAGTTGAGCTTGACTAATGCACAGACACGGGGGAGCTGCGATGCTCCCCCACGTTCAAAAGGGGGACGCAAAATGAAAACAGTAGATTACTTCTTAGAAGCTCTCAAGCATCACGGCGGTCATAATGATGGCTTTTTGACTGATGCTCCAGTGTCTATCAAGTTGCCAGAATATGCAATCGTTCAAATGAGATTCGATGTAGAGGCGATGCGATTTGTGGCGAATCGTCCATCACAAATTAGTTATCCGAAAGCGAAGGAATTGATAGAGCAATATCGGCGTGAGTATGCGGAACGATTGAGATAATTAGAAGGGCGGACTTAAATCCGCCCACATTCACCTGGCCGGTGTGGCGTGGGTGCGATGCGTTGACACAGGGGAAGGCGTCGTCGAACAGACGCATCGGGTCCAGCCTTCCCATTCGAACTTCCCTGAAAATCATCGAGGTGGAAAAAACGGAGGCGTTAGAGAGCCAATCTAAGCTCATTTGGAAAATCCCAATATGCTCCACCACAAAATAGTCAACACGAATTGCCAGGCAGTTACCTGTACACCTTTAGGCATTCGAAGCGCTGAGATAGCTTTAACAATGTGGTGGAAATGGTAGCAAGAGAACCAATGACTGTGGTAGTGTTGGAGCTAAAGCAATTCAAGAGAAGTTAAATGGGAATAATGGAAGCAACTCCAAATGAATTTCTCAGGAAAGATTTTCGTCTTGATTTTACACCCAAACCGAATTCTTTTGTAAAATCAAGACAAAGATTGGGATTTTCAGTACCTCGCTTTTATCTCCCCCCACGTAGCGGTGAGGAGCTCTTTGGGCTCAACGGAGAGAAGAATACCTTCCATTGCTTCTTTGATCTCGCTTTGGCTTAATACGCGATTCCAAATTCTGGCTTCATCAACGATGCAATCCATGAACCGGCCTCCAGGAATTGGAGATCTGTTATCGCGTCCTATCGCGACAGGGGCATCACTGTGATCAATTTCACCTCCTGGTGCTCTTTTGAATGTAGCTTCCAGTTTTCCGTCTATATAGGTCCTATATTCAGAGCCATCGTATGACCCTGTAAAGTAATGCCATTCGCCAAAAGGCGCCGCACCTCGCGCAGATGGCCACTGAGCGTAACTGTTATTTATAAATACAAGTGGGTCAATTACAACCTCACCTGCCGAACCATCGACATGCAGCATATAAGCTCCTACACTATCGGCTGTGCACTTGGTGATAAAAGAACAATAAGGGTCAGCACTCATGGAATCTACCTTCGCCCATATCTCCATAGTTATGTCCTGCTTTATATCCAAAGAGTCGCTATGAGGGACTTCCACGTAGTCAGCTGCCGCTGAAAGATGGAGAGCCTTACCGAACTTTCCTTCAACCCATTTGCATTTTCCCTGAAGTTCCCCGTCGTTTCCGTTGCCTGAAGCGTCCTTCGCCACATCGCCGCTTCCCTCATCGAAAGGAAGGTAAAGCATAAGCCCTTCCTTGTCCAAGGCATAAAGGGAGCTGGCACAGAGGAAAAGCAGGGCAAACAGGAACATTATAAATTTCATCGTTATACCTCCGTATTTTTCTATTGGCATAACCTGTAGTTTTGGCAATACACTAACGGCAAAAATCTTTGTCTTGATTTTACACCCAAACCGAACTCTTTTGTAAAATCAAGACGACAATCGAAATCGCATCTATATAGGCTTCTCTACAAATTCTTATGTTTGAAAAGGTAATAGGTCAATCATTACCTTATTCTACGAAGTTATTCACATACGCTGATTTTATCACAACATCATTTTACATCATCGAAAGCATCCGCGCAACATATTTATGATATTCCTCCAGCATGTGCGCGGAGTGCGTCTGAGCTTCTGAGGCGTCCTGTGGTGCATAGTTTCGATGGAGATAGGTATGATACGAATGCAGAATTTTTGGGCGCAGAAATTGCTTACAGGCATGAAAAAAGGCAAGGATGATGTTATCCCTGCCTTGATGATGAAGTCTATTGTTGCTTGATGTCTCCCCATGTGTTGGTGAGTTTGCCTGCGGGGAAAACGGCACTGGCTGCCTGGTAATTTTGTTTGATATCTTCTTCACTTAGAGCAACATTGTAAACTGCAGCTTTGTCAATGATACCATTGAAATGCGTTCCATCGCCAAGGTTGGTAGCGGTGCGAGCGCCTATAGCATACCAAAGGTCTCCCGGATTTAGTTTGACAAGCGTTCCAGATTCCATTAACTCGCCATTGACATATCCTTTTATACTATTCTTGCTTTTGTCGTAAGTCATAACCACATTATACCAATTCTTAAAACTGAATTTACCCAAAGAAATACCTTGCTCTGCTCCAGTCCAAAAGCCAACCTTAAATTCGCCGGAGGATAAGATTTCCATGTGCGAATCATACCATCCCCCATCTAATGCTTGCTGACCCTCCTCAACGAAAACAATACCTCCTTCTATAGGATAAATCCATGCCTCCAAGGTTATGCTTTGCGGCGGAGCGCCAATATGAACGATGACATATGCGAGTAGAATGAGGACGCCTTCTCTGTTTCCAGTTAGGTTTTCCTCAAGCCCTCGGCTAAACCGTGCAAGCGTGTCTCCACGCACACGGCTCGGTCAAAGTTCATCTACCATAAAGTAAACTTAAAGGTTAAGTTCGTTTTCTTTACCATAGGTGAGAAAATGACAAGTCATACAAAGCGTTGCAAGGTTACTAAGGCTGTTATTACTGCTATCACCATCTATGTGGTGACAGTGTACGTCTACCCCAATCGTTACCCTTGTTCTGCAATTTCTGCATGTATACTTGTCTCTTTTCAATGCTAATTTCTTTCCTGTCCAATATTCATCACTTATATATGGGTTGGCACTACTACCTTCCCATTTCTTTTCTATATCATAGTTGTATTCCACTTCATATTGATAGGTGATGAAAGGGTTCAGCTTTTTCTTTGGTAGGTATTTCTTGGATTGTCTATCACTCATCTTTTCTAACCATATTATTTCTTCGTCAGTGACATAGTTGGCTTCTATCTTAAACCCTATGTTATCTCTATCAATTGTACCACCGTTTAACCTGTATCTTCTTTGTCTATGCAAGAAGCAACCGACGCCTGGCGCATTCGCTGGGCTTACGGGCAATATTTTTCCTTGATTTGCTTATGAGTTGATTTCGGATGCTTTCTCTTTAACCACCAATATAGATTGTCGTCTATAGACCAATCCAGTGTTGATGGTACACCTAAAGCTTTCCAATTGGTATACCTATAATACTCAGCAAATCCTATAACTATTGAATTTATTGCCATAATCTTATGGGCTACAGATTCGACCTCTGCACTTCGCCGATTAGTAGTCCGCTGTATCTTTTGCTTAAACCTATTTATTTTCCTATTCGGCACTGAAGTGTATATCGCATGTTTGCTCTTGCTATATTTACGTCTTTGATGCGTCTCTTAATAATTCTCAACAATATCTTATGATTGATATTGTCGAAACATCCCCGTATATCACCCTCCATCACCCAAAAATACTTCTGTCTGGATTGGATATGGTTATACATACTGGGTAACGCATCATGACAATTGCGATTTGGTCTAAATCCGATGGAGCAATTATAGAAATCACTCTCGAATATAGGTTCTATGATTAGCTTTAATGTTTGCTGGACAACCCTATCCTTCAGGGTAGGAATACCCAAAGGGCGTTTTCCACCTTTTTCTTTTGGTATATACACCCTTCTTGCAGGCTCCGGTTCATACAAGTCATTTTTCATCTCATAGATAATAGACCTGATAAATGCTTCTTTGGTCTTTTCGTCTTTGAGATGTTTCTTTGTTATTCCATCACTACCTGCTGTATTGCTACCTTTGTTTTTCAATACCATTTTCAAAGAGGCTGAGACCCATTTTTGGTTATACATTAGATTGTGAAGGTTTTCAAACCTATGGTCAGACTCTCGAATAGCCTTCTTTGCCAGCCTTTTCTGTAGACGACGAATCGGTCTGCCAATACACGATTGATAAAGTTCTACCATTTTGGGTGCTGCCACTCTTACCATCTTTTTTGGCATCGGATTTCTCCTTTCGTCTCTTTGGATTTGGCTGATGAACTTTGCTCGGTCTCCTTCGCCATGCTAACACCATTACGGTGAAACGTAGACTACCATGAGACCGCCTTTCACCGATAGGTCTTTCGGTTCGCAAGCTATTCCTATCCTCTTTATTGAGGAATTCCTATCGGTTTTCCCAGTTCCGTAATCTGCACTATTACGATGGATGGCTGTTGTCACCCCGTATGTTTTCGTAAGACTTACTTATCATAGTCAGGATGGATTGCTTATACCCTTATAGCATTGTCCATACCCCATAACGCAAACTCCATCGTTATGGGTTTCTCCTGTGTATGATTATCCACAGGATACTCCTGTCTCCCCCCCATATCCTTAGTTTTGAGGGGTCGGCAAATACGGTAGGTGCTTCATGTTCATTCAACTTCCATCCCTCTGTCCAGAGTTGGTCAGGAGTGGCTAAGGTAGCTTTCACATAAACTTTCGTGGCCTTCTTTTCCACTCCAATCCCTCTTTCCTATAAATATCACTATTTATATTCCTTGAAGGACTGTCCCCCCTGTGCTTTGAGTGAGCTTTTTCGACTTGTCGGGCAAATGGAAGCATTTCTGCTTTCACAGGCTCATTCCGAACTGTCTTACACTCCACTTTGTGGACATCTGATTAGGGAATTCAGATGACTTCACCAGTATGTTGCCATACCTTGAAGCATTACAGATTACAGCACATCAGACATTATCCTTACGGATTTATCCGACTGTCAGGTCGCCCAATCATCCTTCCCATCGAACTCCAAAGCCTTGCCAGGCTTCTTCTTACCATCAACCCATTTTGGGTCGTTCATTAGTGTTCCATCATTTTTGTTTCCCGAGGAATCCTTGGCGATATCCCCCTTGCCTTCATCAAAGAGCCACATCCCAACAATGTTTTTCGGGTCAATTTTGGCAGAACTGATGCCTGCAAATCTCAAGCTAATGACGACCAAACTGATGACGGCGGCTATTGTTAAGCGTACCATTTTTATCACCTCCATTCAGAATTTTCAGCACCTTAATCAAAATTCCTTTGATAGAACTCAAACATCATGCGCACAATGTCTACAAATCCACGTCTCATCTACAATTTGCGACATCTCATTCAAGCATTTAGGACAAAATACCGGGTCTCTGCCACCTATTGGATACAAAGTACCACCAGCAAAAACGTAGTTGACATACTCATCCGTAGCTACACCTTCCATTATCATCATTGCTAAACGCCACTTATCCTCGAACTTCGCTGGACTGCGCTCCCATCCAGAAACATCGAAGATATGGGAATGGGATTTTCGTTAAGATAACGGCAACCCAACTTGTGATATTTCTTGCCAGTCGGGGTGATGTAAACTATATCATCCTGCGATACACCCGCCCACATGCCACGTTTAGCAGTTAGGGCTTCCCGTTGGTATTACTTATAAGAGAGTTCACGGAAACGAGTAATGATGCGGGTTTCAGCGTCTCCTTTGGGAAAGCGGGGCACTCGAAAGAGTACGCTAATGACCGCGATGCTATCCTTGCAGAGTTAGGCGCTAAAGAGGCTAGGATGTCGGTTTTGAAGT
>JAUWGN010000070.1 GCA_030606385.1 Dehalococcoidia bacterium | reverse complement strand
AGAATAAAGGAAATACACCATATAGAAAACCAGGATTAGCAGGGCAGTCGGTTATATTATGTAAACTATCCTCTACTTTTGGGTAGGAAGCGTGAGAAAACCTCGTTCCCCAGAAGTTTGCCTTTAGTGGTTAGCCTGATGCTATGTTGATTTTTAGCTATCAAACCGAGTTCAACCAGCTCGTTAATTTGTTGCTGCTGATAAATGGAATAAAGCTCCACACCAAAGCGATGGGCAAAGTCAGTAAGATTTACCCCCTCTTCTAATCTCAAACTCAAAATCACTGCCTCGGCAATCTCTAAATCCCTGTCAATATTTTCAATATTATCCACCCAGCGATTGTTAAAGTATGGTCGTGGAGACAGTTTTGTTTTCAGGCTAGCAAGATGCTTCACATATTCCACGGGTGATGAAACATTAACCCAGCGGTAACCACCTAAATGGGAATGAGCACCAGCACCAAGTCCTAAATAGGGCTCATTTTTCCAATAAGTCATGTTATGTTGACATTCCTTCCCCGGCAATGCCCAATTGGATATTTCGTAGTGGCTATAACCTTCTTGGGCTAGCTTGTCCAAAGCTAACAAATACATGTCAGCTGCCAGGTCAGCATCAGGCTTTGGTAGCGAACCTGATGCTACCGCATTCGCCAACGGTGTGCTAGGCTCCAGGGTAAGCGGGTAAAGTGAAAAATGGTCAGGGTTGAGCTTTATTGCCTCAACAAGATTATTTCGCCAGTCGCTAACCGCCTGCTGCGGTAAAGCATATAGCAAATCCATGTTGATATTCTCAAAGCCTGCTTGCCTTGCCATGAAAAAGGCTTCCCTTGCCTCATTTGCTGAATGAATTCTACCCAATAACTTAAGCTCATTGTCGCTGAAGCTTTGCACTCCTAAGCTCAATCGGTTAACACCGCTTTCTTTCAATTGAGTAAGAAAGGATTGGTCAACGGTCCCCGGATTTGCCTCTAAAGTCACCTCTAAATTTGATGGCATGTTGAAAAGCTTACTGCAGCTTTCGAGCATGTAGGCTATTGATTTCGCTGGAAGTAAGCTAGGTGTGCCTCCACCAAAGTAAATTGTTTTTACCTCAAACTCCCAAACATCTTTAGCATGAAGCTGCATTTCCTTCTCCAAAGTATCCACATATTGGGGAATAAGCCAGTTTAACCCAGCATAGGAATTAAAATCACAGTAATAACACTTAGATAAGCAAAAGGGGATGTGAAAGTAGAAGCTCAGTTTCCGTGATTTGCCCATTAAGCAGCTTTTTTAGTGGCAGCAAGCCACGGAAATAATTGACTCCACTCCTTTTTTTCCCAAATAACCAGGAGCGGACCAGCGATGCATAACGAGCTATAAGTGCCAGCGAGTAACCCAAATAATAATGCGAGTACAAAGTAGTGAATTGTGGCTCCGCCGAAGAGCAACAGCGCTAGGACAACGCAAAGCGTGGTTAAGGAAGTATTCAAGGAGCGTGCTAGAGTCTCCGTAAGGCTAGAATTCACCGTCACAGCAAAATCAGGGCTGATGCCTTTAGTTCTATTTTCTCTAATGCGGTCAAATACAACTACAGTATTGTTAATACTGTAGCCTACAATGGTAAGCACCGCGGTGATAAACATAGCGTTAACTTCTACATTAGCCACTTGACCAAGAATAGCGAAGATGCCCAGGATAATAAGCACATCATGAATCAAGGCGATAATGGCGCAGGTACCCCACTTGAATGGGCTAGGCATACGGCGAAATGCCCAGACAATATAAAACAGCATAGCTACAGCAGCTATTGCTACGGCGATGCCGGCGTTACGTGCTGTTCGAGTAGCTATCACAGGGGAAATTGCATTATAGTCAAGGACTAAAATCTCCGTATCCAAGCCAGTTTCTAATCCACTAATTAGAACTTCCTTCTCCTCAGGCAATATTTCTTTGATGCGGATGAAAAAATTATTCTCACTCCTCTGAACAATGGCCTCGGGATATCCCAGAGCAGTCAATTCTTGACGTAGCTGATTCTGCTCTACCTGCGGAGTAAAACTGAGTGTCATGGATGTGCCACCGCTGAAGTCAATCCCCGGTTGCAGCCCAAAGGCCGCCAGTGAGATTATCATTATAATAACCACTATGGCTGAGCCGAGGAAAAACCACTGTTTTTTCCCTATAAAGTCAATCATACTCTAACCCCGTAAGCCGCCAGATTAGTGACCAGGCGACCGCCAACAATAACGCGAAGGAAAGTTCGAGTAACCACGATGGCGGTAAACATGCTTAATGCCACACCAACAAACAAAGTCAAGGCAAAGCCCCTAACCATGAAAGCCCCAAAGGTACCGCCAAGCCAGAAAAGGATGATGCAAGCAATAAACGTAGTGATGTTGCTATCACGAATAGCTGGCCAGGCGCGATTAAATCCAGTCTCTACCGCAGCACCTAGGGTACGCCCAGCACGCAGTTCTTCCTTCATTCGCTCAAAAATAAGAACATTGGCATCAACAGCCATGCCTAAAGACAAAATGAGGGCAGCGATGCCAGGTAAAGTTAAGGTTATCGGGAAAAAGCTAAAAATAGCTAAAAGAAAAACACCGTAGACCCCCAGGCTGAAGCAAGCGACTAACCCGAGTAAGCGATAATAGGCAAGCATAAATACCAACAACAATACCAACCCAATTCCAGCAGCAAGCATGCTTTTCCTTATGGAATCGGCTCCTAAAGAAGCATCTACATCCCGCTGGTCAATAAGCGTCAAGGGAACATCTAAGGCACCAGAGTTAAGTTTGTTTGCCAGGTCAGCAGCTTCTTCCAGGGTAAAACGACCTTCAATTTGTCCCCTGTCGCTGATTACTGATTGAACCACCGGGGCTGATATCAGCGTGTTGTCCACATAAATAGCTAGCGGCTTCTCCAAGTTACGCCTTGTTATCTGCTCGAACAGATATGCACCCTCACTATCCCATTCAAAGGTAACTATGGGACCTTCATAGGGGTCCACAGTCCGCTCGGCACGCTTGAGATACTTGCCAGTGAGCGCCTTCTCCTGACCATCTTTACCGATAGCCGTAGCAGATTCATTTTCAAAGACCAGCTCTCCCGTGGTTTCATTAATCACCGGGGCACCGTTTTCATCAAATTTTTGCTCTCTAAACTCAAGCAGACCTGTCTCCCCGATGAGTTTAAGCGCCCTGGTAATATTTTCCACCCCGGGAAGCTGAACTACTATTTGGTCAGTCCCTAGCTTCTGAACTGTAGGCTCAGTGACACCAAATTCGTTAACTCTCCGCTGAATTTTCTCTATCACCGCTGACATAGCTGCTGCATCGCTTATGGAAGGGTCTTTCGTGGACAAATCGGCTTCATAAAGCAACTGGCTGCCACCTTTGAGGTCGAGGCCAAGCATTAATCCGTTTGGACCGAGTAACTTTGCGTTCACAGGCAATATTGACCACAAGGCAAGACCAAGTAGGGCAAGTATGAAAATTAACCAGTAAATATTTCTCTTGCTCAATTAACCGACCTTTGTTTTGGGAGATTGCTTCGCTGTGCTCGCAATGACAGTTTTCTTCCCACCAGCGCCAGTGCCTCCTCTTTGGTGGTTAACTCGCCACCGGCTTGAGCTTCCTGTACCAAATCCAAAAGCTCACCAATCAATGGCCCCGGTGTTAAGCTAAAGGTGTTGATCAAGTCGTGCCCATCGACCAGTTTTGCCGGCAGAATTTTAGCCTGCTGCCTTTCACGCTCAGTTAATATATAGTCTATCAGCCTACAATGTCCTTTCCATTCCTCCATGTCTAAAAGAGGGCCACGACTAGCGAGATAATCAGCTAAAGCCAAGATTAAAATATCGATGCCAGCGTCACCTACATCTCTGAAGTAGCGATAAATTGCTCGCTGTGTTGGCATACCTTCGCTCGACATTTGCATAGGACGCAAGTGGTGATAAACAAGGCTTTCCACAAGGCTTATTTCCCGGTTGCTGAATCGCAGCCTTCCTAAGATAGCCGCTGTCATATCTGCTCCTTCTTTAGCATGACCATAAAAGTGCGTTCTATCGGCATTATCAACAGATTTTGTCATCGGCTTAGCAACATCATGGAACAATCCACCCAGTTTAAGCAACGTTCTATGAGTGCTACCACTGGATACCTCTTGATTTAAATGTTCCTTTATGCCGTCCGACCAAGGAGCATTGGCTAAAATCTCTTCATTGCCATATTCCCAATCGTGTTCTCTGATTAGAAATTCTATTGCTGCTACAGTTTGCAAGGAATGGTCAAATACATCCCAAAAGTGTAATTTAGGTTGTTCCACACCTTTGCCTTCTGCTAACTCCGGGACTAAAGCCAAAAGTAAGCTAAGTTCGTCAAGATAATGCAAGTAGTGAGCAGTATCGGACAAATTAACTATCTTAAGCAATTCTTCCCTGATTCTTTCCCCAGGAATCTTACTGACCAAATGAGAATGATAACGGATCAAAGCCTCAGTCTTGGGCTCAATAGCAAAATCGAGTTCATCAGCGAGACGCACTGCTCGCAACATCCTGACAGCATCAACCTCAAATATTTTTTTGCTGACACCCCGTATGATCCTATTTTTTAGATCCTTCTCACCCGAAAATGGATCAATGAGCTTCACTCCAGATTCCTTCATAATTCCTTCATTTTGCTTGGGGCTTCGGCTCACCACATTGGCGAACTGCTTAAGCTCGGCAGCCATAGCGTTTATGGTGAAATCACGCCGCGTAAGGTCAGACTCAACACCATCCGCGAAGGAAGACAGGTCAACATACCATATTTGTTCACCTTCACTTACCACCACTCTAGCTATCCCATTGACATCGTCTAGCAGCACAAATTTGCCTTTCATAGCCTTGGCTACTTCATTGGCTATATCTATCGCGCTACCATTTACAACAATATCGAGGTCATTGGTCTCGTTACCTAAAAACCAATCACGAATAAGACCTCCCACTGCGTAGCTTTGATATCCTTGACGGTCCAACAGCGAAGATATCTTATTCAGGATGAGAGCTATATCAGTCTGCATAACAAAATACGGAGGCAATTATAGTCTGTAAAAGCAACACGTGTAAAGGGATAGAGTCGCACGAGCTAGCAGAACGCATAAGATCTAGAAAATTTAATACAAGGGTCTACTTTTTATCACATAACTATGTTAAAATCACCGAGCTACCGTACCATATTAATTTTTATTATTAATAGTTATGAGGAAGATGAAGATTTGCCTCCTTACTTATAGGGGGAATCCTTACAGTGGTGGTCAAGGTATCTACATCTATTATCTAGCTCGTGAATTACAGCGGATGGGACATGAAGTGGACGTAATCAGTAGCCATCCATTTCCCGAATTAAGCGAAGGGATTACCTTGCACCGCCTCAAAAGTTCCAGCATATATCATCGAGATACCTCGTTTAAGGAAAACTTTCTCAAATGTCGAAGCCTGACTGATTTCGGCGAATTATTCACCACTAAATATGGCATATTTAGTGACCCACTGGCATTCAGTGTACGAGCTTACGCCAAGGTCAAAGAGCTTTGTAAATCACGGAAATTCGATATCATCCATGACAATCAAGGGCTTGGTTATGCGCTTCTCTTAATGAAAAATTTGGGGATACCAGTCATTGCTACTATCCACCACCCGCTTACCATAGATAAGCGGGCTGATTTAGAACAAGCTGATGGCTTGCGAAGTAAGTGGGGAGTCCACATGTTCTATCTTCTCACCCATATGCAGGCTTTTGTTGCTCGACGCCTGGACAGAGTAATTACAGTATCCCAAAGTTCGGCTAAGGAAATTACGAGGTCATTTAAGGTAAATCCGGATAAATTGAGAGTGGTCTATAACGGTACAGATACCGATATCTTTCAACCAATTGAGGAAGAAACTAGCAATAGAAATGGCTTAATTATGGTTGGGAATACCGATGATAGAAAGAAAGGGGTTATTTACCTCCTGAAAGCGCTGCAGTTATTAGCGGATGATAGAGTAAGGTTAAATATTGTAGATGACCCATGGCAGCGTTTGCCATATGGGGACGAAGTAGAACCACCACCACCTTCCTATTCTTTGCGTATGTTGGAAAAATTCGGAGTGGATGGGTTAGTTAGTTTCACCGGGCGACTGACTAAAGAAGAGCTAGCCAGACAATATTCAAGGGCAGAAATAGCAGTGGTGCCTTCTCTCTACGAAGGCTTTGGGCTCCCTGCGTCTGAAGCGATGGCTTGTGGCGTTCCGGTAATAGCCAGTTCCGGTGGAGCTCTCCCTGAAGAAGTGGGGAACGCTGGCATACTTGTCCCACCAGGAGAACCTGGACC
>JAUWGN010000011.1 GCA_030606385.1 Dehalococcoidia bacterium | reverse complement strand
GATTCTGTTGTCGTCTCTACTGGAATCATGGTCCATGTGCACACGATGAGCGAGGCTATAAAGTTCATAATAAGGGAGAACTATGAAGAAGAAGTTGGCATCAATCCCGGAGATATTTTTCTTAACAACGACTGCCTGTGCGGGAACGTTCATACCACCGATGTCCAGACGCTCATTCCCATTTTCTGGGAAGATGAGCTCGTTGGTTGGGTGGGGGGAGTGACTCATCAGGTGGATATTGGAGGTATTGTCCCCGGGCACGATTTGACATGTACTGTTGAGCGCTTTGATGATGGCGTCTTCTATACATGTTTGAAGATAGGCTCCAACGATCAAATATGGAAGGACCACATGATCGGTGCCAAAAGGGCTGTGCGAACTCCCATGTTCTGGGAACTGGATGAAAAGTGCAGGTTGTCAGGATGTCTGATGATAAGGGATGCGACCCTCGATTTCATAAAAGATGAAGGAATAGAGTACTACAAAAGATTCATTCGAGAGACAATAGAGGATGGAAAGAGAACTTTCATTGCCCGCATCAGGCAACTTTTGATTCCCGGAAGATATAGGGCTTCATCAGTTATGGATGCCCCCATGAAGGGCAAAGCGTTGAAACCGCAGGCAGACAAAGACATTGCAACCCATATGCCGGTAGAACTTGTAGTCAAGACTGATGGCGGCTTATCGCTGTCCTTCGATGGCTCAAGTGCCGCACAATCATTTTCATTCAACTGTGGGATAGGGGCTATGGAAGGGGGGCAGTGGGTTCTTCTAACTCAGTGCGTCATACATCGTGATAAGGTAAACGATGGGGCTTACCTGGCTGTGGATAAAGACTATCCCTTGGGGACGTGGTGCAATCCAGGTGACCCTTACCTATCTTACAACAACCCCTGGGGCAACCTGATACCAGCTTATACCAGCATGATGAGGTGCATTTCTTATGGTTTCTTCAGCAGGGGATTTAGGGAGGAGGTTGTTCCCGGATATTCTCACACTGCAGATGCCATTCAGGGCGGTGGATTTTTCGACAAAGGACCTCTGGCGGGGCAATATTGGGCTCTTTGTACCTTTGAGATAGCTGGACAGGGATATCCAGCCAGTGCTGTTACCGATGGGTTCAATAGTGGATATGCGATGTGGAATCCAGAGGGAAACCTGGGAGATGTGGAAACATGGGAGGTCATTCAGGGAGGCATCCCATATCTTTCAAGGCAACTGAAGCCGAATATTGCCGGTCATGGCAAATACAGGGGAGGCACAAATTTTGAGACAGTGGCAATGATTCATAACTCGCATAATGTCATATTCTTCAATGCTGCAGAGGGGTTATGTTTCGCCGGCTGTGGCGGCATGCATGGAGGATACCCACAGGCAACTTCCTATATTCTTCGTGCTGAAAATACTAACATGCCTGATGTGGTTAAAAATAAGAAGCCATATCCACTGGGAGACCCAGACCCAACCCATGGAGAATTCGAGAGATTCATAAAGGGCAAGATAACAAGGACGCCTGAAGGATTCATGACGCCCATAGGCCTTAAGAATCATGACCTTGTGCATTGGAGGGAATCAGGAGCTCCAGGATATGGCGATCCGCTGGAGCGTGAGGTAAACCTGGTGAAGAAAGACCTTAAGGATAAGGTATTCACAAAGGATATTGTCTACAATGTCTATGGAGTTGTGGCTGCATATGATGAGGCAAAGAGGGAGTGGTCGATTGATTATGAACAGACAAAAAAGCGTAGGGAGCAGCTTCGCAAGGAAAGGGAAGAGAAGTCGATGACTTTCGAAGAGTTTTATCAAAAGGAGAAGAAGAGAATAGTGGATGGTAACCTGATCGAGCCTATCAAGCGGATGTATAACGAGAGCATCCAATTATCTAGAAGATGGGGGAAGGAGTTCCTCGGGTTTTGGAATCTGCCTGAGGATTTCAGGTTCAAATTAGAGGAGGAATAAATGAAAAAATATGATAAATACGATGTCGAAACTATCGCAAGGATGATAGACGGTAAACTGCCGTGGCCTGAGTTGAGGCTAATATTATCTGAGGAAAAGGATAGCGATAGGTTCGAAAAGGTTATGGAGACCCTGCAAAAACGTGTTCCCTGGAAGGAGAAAATCCTCCTGCCCCTCCATGAACACTTATACATTGTGTCAAAAGGAGGGAAGAGGATAGTCAAGTGTGATTGTGGCTACGAATTCGGCGATTACCGGGAGAACTGGAAGACAAAGTGCCGGATAAGGGTGAGGGACACCAACGAAAGCCTCGATGAGATATATCCACCCTACATGCATTCGGATCCACAATGGGAGGAAATAAGGGAATATTACTGTCCTGGCTGTCTGACGCTTTTGGATACAGAGCTGGCGTCTCCCGGCTACCCTCCGATATTCAATTTTCTCCCTGATATAGACACTTTCTATGAGGAATGGTTGGGGAGGTCGGCTCCCGATAAGAAGGGAGCGTAATTAAGGTATATCCTGTCTTCAGATAATAGTGAGGATAGGAGGCCTTATTTATGAAGAATATATTCATAACCGGTGTCTCAGGTTATTTTGGCTCCAAGCTTGTCTCTCTGTTTGACCAGAAGGATGAGGTGGGAAGCATTGCAGGAATTGATGTAAAGCCACCTTCATATACCTCGAAAAAATTGGAGTTTATACAGCATGATGTCAGGGACGATATGTCCCCAATACTCTTAATAAGGGGCATAGATTGTGCTATCCATACTGCTTACATTTTGCCACCCATACACAATAAAACCTTGATGGAAGACATTAATATCAAAGGGACAAAGAACTTTTTGGATTCATGCGCCAGGGCTGGCGTGGGCCAGCTTTTATGTTGTTCTTCTACTACCGCGTACGGGTTCCATAAAGATAACCCATCTTTGTTGACAGAGGACTCTCCCCTGAGGGGAAATGACGATTTCACGTACTCCAAAAACAAAAAAGAGCTGGAGTTTATCTACAAAGAGTTTAAGGAAACCCACCCTGATGTATGCCTGACTATTATAAGGCCAAGTTTCGTAGTAGGCCCTGGATTTGATAATCCGCTCGCCAGGCATCTTAAAAAGAAGATGGTGTCACTGCCACGAGATACTGCACCGTTTCAGTTCATACATGAAGATGACCTTGTAGAGATTATCTATCAGTTGCTGTCGAACAAGAAAGAAGGGGCATACAATTTGGCTGCCGATGGCACCATGACCTTTGAAGAGATGCTGCGTATCCTCGGCAACCGGCCTTTGAAATTACCGGCATCCGTACTGTATCCATTAACCGACTTAATGTGGCTTTTGCGCATGAAGTTTATGACAGAATTTCCAGGTCCTGCTTTGAATATGGTCCGTTATCCGTGGATTGCCAGTAATGAAAAGCTAAAGAAAGAACTAAATTATAAATTTAAGTACACTACAAAGGAGGCCTTTGAGGATTTCGCCAGACATGTCAAGGCCGCCAGTTAGTCTCACCAGATTGTAATGTTCCTGTAGTCTGTACCCAGCTTTGCCCGTACTTCCAGGGTTTCCTCTTTGCAAAGGGCAGCTTCGGCTTGCAGCCTATTGTGTCAAAATGAAACGTCACTGAAGAGAAAAATTGACCAACATCTAATGTTTGAGTAACATTATAATTAATTGAATGGCTCCTGGAGTTCGGTTGGTCATCCGAAGAGGGTGGCAGCGTCTGTAGAGGCGTGGGCTCCTACCGCCGGGAGCGAATTCGATTGTACTTAATCTTCTTATAGTCCACCCCCAGCCTTGCCCACATTGCTGGTAAAGTTGAGTTACGCTTATAGTAGCTTACGAAATTCTTGGCGACTTAACTCTACATCTCGTAGGATCTTAAGATAAGATGCCGTGGCCTAAATCCTCACCTTTGTGCACTGGCACTACAGTGGCTCGCCCATCAGCGTGTCTCATATAAACATGGCTACCTCGCTGACGAACTATTTCAAAGTCTGCTTTCTGTAGAGCACGAACTACCTCGCTGCCCGTTAGGCGAGGTAATCGGCTCATAGAGCTACCTTTTGGACACCTACCAGTTGTAATGGCTCGGGAGCTGTTTCCCCTTCTACTTCCAAGCAGAGGTGAATAGCCTCTTTTGTACGCTCCATAAGCTCGTCTAAGGAACGAGCTTGAGTATGACACCCTTTGAGGGAAGGCACGGTGCCCACAAAGAAGCCTTCTTCATCACGTTCGATGATAACGGTAAACTCTTTCCACATAACGCGCTTCTTTTAACTAGTATACCACGTGGTCTATCACGATACTTTCACCACACGCAGTTACATTTAATCTTTCTATAGTCCATCCCCAGCTTTGCCCACATTGCCAGGGTTTCCTCTTTTGTGTCACAGGTATCTTGACGAAGTGAGTATTAGCGCATTATATTTGTAGTAGCGGGTAAGTCCTGCGTTAAGTGTGTTACCGGAAGGTGGCATAAACTAGCTGTAAGCTAGTCGCTCGCAGGGGCCGCTTTTTATGTGCCAAAAAATAATCTCTTCCAAATTTCACCACACGCAGTTACACTTAATCTTCCTGTAATCCATCCCCAGCTTTGCCCACATTGCCAGAGTTTCTTTACAGAGAGCAACTTCCTTGTAGTTGTATCTTTGCTTTAGCAGGTCAATGATTGTGGCGTATATTTCATAGCGAGTATTAAACTCTACCTTCTTTCCCCAGTTAGAGTTCTCCTTGAGATACTCCTGCCAGCTTTTATCTGTAGCCCCATTGATGGTGCTCTGCAGTCCTCGAAGCGACCCGAGTGTAATTCGTGCTGGAGCAAAACTCCTGAAAATTTGGTCGACAAGATTTGTATAATGTGTCTTCCAATCTGAAACCGGTACTATCGGGTCGATTCGTATCCTCACTTCATAGCCTGCCTGGCTGAGTTTTCGACCAGCTTCAATCCTTCTATGAACCGATGGGGCACCTCGTTCCCATCTCTGGGCCACGTTGTCTGCATTAAGGCTAAGGCTAGCAATGACTTGATTGTGCGGATTAATCTCTAGCAAAGTATTTATATTATCGGACTTAGTAACAAACAATACTTTATGCCTATCTTGTTCTTCAAATATAGGAATAATAAATTTAGAGAATGCCTTGTTCGAGCCTTCCCACATTAGGGAATCAGCTATCTCGCCTGTATTAAGTATCTCAGGCGTTGTTACTTGGCTGAGGAATCTTCTGGTATGCAATTCTATTTTTTCATAATCCTTAATCACCGGTCTTGTGTGAGTGGGCAAGAATCTGAAAGTCCCTTTTAAGTAACACCAAGCACAATCAAATGGACAGCCATAAGCCCATTTCAGCTCAAGGAAATGGGGACATACAACATTGATCTGCTTGAGAGGAGGAGGCGTCTTATCAAATCTTCTTACAATCGAGCCATCTCCAACCTGTTGAACTAATGGTGTTGTGGAGCCATCTAATAGCTCATATTCTTTTATCATAATTCTGGGGCCTGCCATTCCCTCTTTTAATCTCATTTCCTGCTAGGGTGCGAATGTAATGGTGCAATCATCAGGATATTTGCCTTTATAACGCTTTCGGCCATTTGGCAACTCTACCTTAGTAATCCTCGATGGGACAAACTCATATTCAAGGATTTGTAATGCTCTAGTTAGATGACGTTTTATGCAGATAGAATGCCAAGCTACATCATTTCGTATAAGTGTTTGTTTTGGGATACCCTGTCCATGACGAGATTGATAAAGCAGGCTTGCTAACTCCTTTGAGAAGGCTTCATCATACAGTTCTTTATCAAATAAGCGCGGTTGCTGGGGATTGGTTAAATCAGAGTATTCAAAGTCTCCTGTAGGCGATGCTCTCCACATAGCTCCCTTCATTGCCAACATCCCCTCCCAGTGGGTAGTGGCAAAGAAAAGATAGTATTGAGTCTGATTTTGTTTGTTCACCATGCGAAAAGGACGGCCTTTCCAACCGAGGTCTTCCAATGCCTTCTGATAAGCTTCCATCAAATAATTTTCTTTTCGGGTAGGATCGATAATTTTTTGGGCTGGGCGCCAAATGTCACCTCCGTAAAGCTCATCTAAATGCTTATGCTTGCGGGGGTCTTGCAAAAACCATTCATTGAGGGATTGATAATTGAAGGTGATCAAGACCTCAGATCTAGGCTGTTGGGCAAGGCGGCTGATTAGACGCATGGGGAAACCCGTGGGACCAAATGGGTCAATGAATACAAACGAAGGTGCTAGTTGCTTATCCTGTTCCTCAATCTTGGATAGTACGCTATCGAAAACTTCATCAAATCTAGCACACTGTGTCTCTATTCTAAAATTGTTGGGCAGTTGTAGCTCAGCAATTTTTTGCTTTAGGTTTTCACACCTTGCTTCATCTTTTTCAATAAAAAGAAACACTAAATTCATGCCCGGTCGTGTAAGCTTATTTTTGAACTTGTGGTCTAATGCTACCTTGAGCGCAATAATAGGAGAGCCATCTTCCCTTTTAGAGTATTCGCCTGGTCCGGCAAACCCGTCAACATAAAGTATGCGTCGGTGTATTGTGGACAGGATAGGGAACCAAGCGCCAAGATAATACCTTAGTATCTCGTGCTTAGCTCTAGTATGTAATTCAAGAGGCCAAATAGTGCCAATTTTCTCAATCATTTCGTAACCTCTTGCCAGAGCTGGTGGAGGAGGTGCTGGCGAAGTCTAGGGTCGAGGATGGAGCCGAGATAATCCTCAAAGATTTCATCGGTCTTTTGTTTTAAGTTCTCTAATTCGGGAACGATTTTCTTGAGGTAATCCTCGTCCTTGGGTATCTTGATGCTCTCTTGTCCGGCTTCCAGCCAGACTTTGAAGTAGCGGGCTTCTGTTTCTGAAGTACAATCTATGCGCTCTCTACCTGAAGAAAGCCGCCAGCCAAAAAGTTCGTGGTCTAATTTAACTTCACCTGGAACCTTGGGTAAACTCCTGGTGTGCAAAGGCTTGTGGGGCAAAATCCTCTCTCGGTAGAACTTTCCCAGGGTATCATCGCCGAGCTTGTCCATTACCGTCTTCACCAGAAGGTCAATATCTATTCCTTCCTTGGTCTTTCGTTTCTTACCGAAGCTCTTAGCCTTCTCAATTCGGGACTTCACCAAATCCACCACAGCCCGATAGACTTGAAGCTGCTCCTCGTCAGTTAAACCAAGAATTTCGCCCATTACAATTTTATCTAGCTCCCTTCGGTCAGGCTTAACCTTGTCTAAGGAGACTTCTTCGGGAGAGTTAGTGCCAAGTTCAGAAAAAAGAGAACTGTGAGCAAACTCTCCATGCTTATTCGTCCAAGCTTGCAAGGCGTCAACTTGCCGCTTATTTAAAGTAGAAGGCGTAACGGTTAAAAGCCTCTCAATGTCTATCCCTTCTGTTTTCAGTGCTCCTTCTCCCAAATTCACCCTTCCACCCAGTTCCTTAATAAAAGGAGCTAGGCTTGAAGTAAAAAATAAGGAAATGGGCATAAGAAAATTCCTCCTCTTCGGCTGTATCTCAAAGAGGTTATGATCAACATAGACGCTACTCTGATTTAATCCTATCAGTTGGCGGTCGTTATGGATCATAGGATGCAAGAAGCCATAAGGTTTTCTTTCCCCCAAGTCATACCACCTCACCCTTGAGACACAAGTGGGACGAAGATGATAGCCCTTGCGTTCACCTTCACGAATATATTTGAGGACTTTAGTGCCTTTCAAATCCTTTTTATCCTTGTGAATCATCAAGACTCGGTATTTCAAATCTTTTGGCTTGACCACGATGGATTTACATTCTCTAGGGCTCTTGATGACATAGTTCGGCACCCAATTTCCCTTCTCATCCTGGTGCATCCAGAATTCCCTCTCAATCCCTCTCCTCTTCATCTCCTCCTCAGTCAGATAGAAGAACTCGTTAGCGCCGGTTTTGATGCCAAACCTTACCTCAGCGATTTCCTTCAGTGGTACTAGCTTTCCTTTCCCCTTCTCTAAAATCTTGAAGAAAATTTCCGGCGCCCTCAGGTATTTGCCCCATTTGGCACCGACGTATTTGCCCGATTCCTTATCAAAACCCTCGTCCCAAAGTTCTGCCTGAGACTTTGGGGAAATGCGTAGCTCCTCGTTCTGGTAAAACTCGGAATGAGCCATAATGGTCTTTATCAGCTTGTCGATTTCTTCTAGTCGCTCGATTTGCTCTTGCCACATTTCCTGAGCAGGTGGTATGAAGTAGCTCAAGGGCTGGAAGAGATAGACGAATCGAACCAAGTTCTCATCCCGCTCTTTCTTATTGTTGCATCTCTCCAGGATGACGATGCAGGTATTGACATCGGCTTGCTCAAACCATCTCTCGACCTTAGACTCGATGATGGCGACGATTTTGTAATTTTTAAGGAAAAATTCCTGGAGTCCCTTGCCGTAATCAACATCCAGCCAGGAATTAGAGACAATGAAGCCGAAGTGGCCACGATTTTGGAGAAATTTTGTCCCGTGGACAAAGAAGTAAGCGTGAATACCAGCCCTCTTTGGGATTTCAGCAATTTTCTTTCCTTTAATATCCTTAAGAGCTTTGTCTATGAGTCCTTCTTTATATTCCTTGATGTCAAGGGCAATTTCTGGCATTTCCTCCTGTCGGGTGTAAGGAGGATTCCCAACCACACAGTCAAACCAGCGGGGATAAGTAACTTCTCTCTCCTTTACACCTAGAGTCTTTGCTCTAGCTTTTCGCCATTTCTCAGGTAACTCAAAGCCACCTTCAGTGCTCAGGAGATTAAAGAAGTCCCCCTGAAGGATGTTGGGATAGTTCTTATCCACACCTAAATCTCGGATAGCCAAGTTTATAGTGGAGAGGTGGGCAGGGAACTTTGCAATATCATTGCCCCACAAGGTATCGAGGATATCTTCGTGGTTTAAACGCTGATTTCGCAGCTTTTTATGCTGATAAGCTCTCACTAGAAATGTCCCGGCACCACAAGCAGGGTCAAGAATCTTGTCAGCGTCTTGTTTCAGGCAAAAACGGAGGATAATATCGACTACATCGGGGTTGGTGAAATACTGTCCTAAGTTATGCCGCTCATCTTTGGGAATAAGCCTTTCGAAGATTGGACCGATGATATCGCCTAGCTTGGAAAAGTCATATTGATCGAGCACATTCACTAAATCTTTTATTTCCTTGGTTACCTCTTTCTCATCAAGAAAGGCGATGGCGTCAATGAAATCCGCAGTGTAGATTGTCTCGTAATCTATCTTTAGTACTTCATCGAAGAAACTCTGCAATATCTTTTGAAGTTGTGCTCCCTTGAATAAACCCTGAGGGATTTGAAGCGGAGCAAGGTCATGAGGACGCTTGGCCTGGAGCACATTGTAGAACAGGATTTTATTCACCAGCAGGTAGGCGGTCTGCCTTGCTGCTTTATCGAAGTCTTGAGATTGCCAGGCAAAAAAACTCCATCCCTGAGATGCGAACCACTTGCCAAGTTCTTTAGCAAAGGCCTTATCCTTGTGGTAACGGTTATAAATTATCTCGGTGTAATATTTTGATAGCCGTTTTATCTTACTGTGCAGTCTATAAATGAGGAATTCGTCAGTTGGTAATTTAGGCTCAGCTTCTTTACCAGAGTGAACGGCGTAGAGCCTAGCAAGGAAAATCTCCAGCTGCTTTACGATGGCCTCTTTATATCTTGTCTCCTCAATAAGGTCTAAATTTTCTATCTCTGAAAGGGGATACTTATGAACAACTTGTTCCTCTTCATTTCTTTGCTCATTGACTTTTTGAGTATTAAACCAGATTAGCTCTTTAAAGTTTGTAGTGGCGAAGTATTTAGCCCTCCTAGCATTTGCCTTTTCCCAAGCGGGCTTTCTGAGGTTTTCATAGTCAAAGACGTCGAAATAGGGATGTTTAGCTTCTATAACACAGAGGACATTCTGGCTACGGCGAGATTCGCAGATTATGATGTCGGGTGATTTTCTATCTGTGCCGGAGGTATCCACATCTGGGAGGCCTAAATCAAGCCTCTTTTGCTCAATAATTTCCCGCATCCAGTGCATAAGCACCGCTACTGCGCTGCGTTCTGTCTTCCAGCTAGTAGCATCATAAGGGCTAGGGATTCTAGTTAGCCTGCCACCAAACTCAGTCTTCTTCACGCTCTTTTAACACCTCATTCACAATGCGCCGTGCGATTTCAAAAGCGGCGGCGATGCGGATGATTTTGACATCGGCGATGCCCTTTATATCTAACAGCTTCTCTAAAGGCTGATTTGCCATGCCTTTAAAGCCGCCGAACTTTTGCAGGATTTCCCTGGCAATTTCCTCCGCTGGTTTGCCTTCAACGCCCGGCGCAATGAGGATGGAGAGCAACTCAGCGTCGGTTAATGTCTCGGCGCCCAGCTCACGGAGCTTGCCGCCGGGGTGCTGCCATTTTTGTGATTTATTGTTTGCTTCTGGTTCCAATTCCGCCTTCGTAAAAATATAAGTGCTCGTTCTATAGCCCTTTATAGGTGCCTTCCTTGCGTCTAGCTACTCGAACTACAGTGACCAATTTATTCTCGTCATCTATAGCATACACTATTCTATAACGCCCTATTCGAACACGCCACAAGCCACTGTCAGCTAACTTCTTAACTCCTGGAGGTCGAGGATTTTGCTCCAGGTTTGAGATAGCCCTGGCGAGCATCTTGTAATGTTGCCCGGAAGAGGCATCTAGCTCTTTCTGGGCTGCCCGTCTCAGCCTGATTTCATAGTTCACTCCGCTGCTCTCGCTTCTGCCTGCGTTGCTGATATTGCTTCCAGGTTATGGTGCCTTCTTCTGCAGATAAAGCTTTCAAACCCTGTTGAATATCCTCCTCGTCCTCCAATATTTCCAAAGCAGCATCCCGAAGAAGCTTAGCCATAGAAGTGCGCTGCTCAAAAGCTAGGCGACGCAGCCCCTCATGTTGCTCCGGGGTAAGAAAAATTGTTGTACGCTTTAAATTGGTTGCCACGGCTGTTCACCTCCGCACCGATAGTAACATATATGCATCGGTATGTCAAAGTGGTGTACTTATTCATCATTGCGAGGAGTGGGAGTGCCAAAGCAATATCAAAAATTAAACATAAAAAGTCAAAATGACAAATTAAAATGCAAAAATCTTCCTTATTCTGCCCTTTGCTTTTTGAGCTTTGCTTTCCCCGGGATTGCCACGCCTTCGGCTCGCAATGACAGGAGAGGGTAGGATTGCCACGGCTTTGGCTCACCGCAATGACAGGGGAAGGTGCTGGCAATGACGATATTGGGTTAACGTTGTCACATTTTGGTGTCACTGGGGAGTGAAAGCGAAGGGTTCTCTTATTATACCTTTCTCGGTGATGATGGCGGCTATGTATTTGTGGGGAGTTATATCGAAGGCGGGGTTGGCTGCATTTACGCCCTCAGGGGCAATAGGTATTCCCTGGATATGGGTTACCTCTTCAGGGCTGCGCTCCTCAATGGGAATTTCTGTTCCTGAAGACAGGAAAGGGTCGATGGTGCTGGTGGGGCAAGCGACATAAAAGGGAATGTTATTTTCCTTAGCCAGCACTGCCAGGGCGTAGGTGCCGATCTTGTTGGCGATATCGCCATTGGCGGCGATTCTATCGGCGCCGACAATAACGCAGTTTATCTTGCCCTGACTCATAAAATAGCCTGCCATGGAGTCGGTGATTAAGGTTACCGGAATATTTTCTTGCTTTAACTCCCAGGCAGTGAGCCTTGCTCCCTGCAGCAGGGGGCGAGTTTCAGTGGCGATTACGCTTATTCTCTTTCCCTGCTCGTTAGCAGCTTTGATTACCCCGAGGGCAGTGCCATAGCCTGCGGTGGCTAAAGAGCCGGCATTGCAGTGGGTGAGGATGGTAAAGTCGCCTTCGATGAGTTCGGCTCCCAGCTGGCTGAGTTGCGTGGTTGCCTCTATTTCCTGGTGGTGAATTTGTTTTGCTTCATCGATGAGCGTTCTTTTTATCTCAGAAACATCGTTGCCGCGGGCAGCCTTTTTCATCCTGTCAATGGCGCGAAAGAGGTTGGCTGCGGTGGGTCTCGAGGTGGCGAAGGCTTCCATGATTTTGCCAAACTCGTCAAAGAAGCGGGTTTTATTTTCCGCCGCTATCTTCTGTGCGCCCAAGGCAATTCCATAAGCAGCAGCGACGCCGATGGCGGGCGCGCCACGAATTTGCATCGTTTTAATAGCCGAAACGACATCCTGGTAATCGGACAGGTCAATGAAGATTTGCCTGTGGGGGAGCTTGCTCTGGTCTAAAATCCGCAGCTCGTTATCGAGCCACTCTATAGCTTTTGCGGTCATCGGTTTGGTAAATACTATAACGCTGAACAAGCAGATGCAATGAGATTGCTTCGTCGCTAACACTCCTCGCAATGACAAAGGAGGGGGGTGTGCCTCGCAATGACAAAGAAGGGGGACGTGCCTCGCAATGACAAAG
>JAUWGN010000147.1 GCA_030606385.1 Dehalococcoidia bacterium | reverse complement strand
GTAAGCGCCGACGAGGAAAAAGGCTACCTTGCCAAAGTTGGCAAGCCCGGCAAAGCCAAACTCTAAGTTCAGAGATAAAGCAACTATGCCAAAGATGCCCGCAAAAACAACGAAGTCAAGAAAATAAAGCCCCAAATTAAGCCCTCCTGAATAACATGCCCAATCCCTGTGGCTTCACAATCAAAGTTATTATTAAAATCAAGAAAGGTATAGCCATACGATAGGTTGTTGAAAGCCCCAGAGCTGCCAGCGCTACTACTCCTATGTTCTCAGCTAAACCAACAATAAGCGCTGCAACTATGGCACCGTAAAAGTTACCTATGCCACCAAGTATGGCCACAGCAAACATAGGCAATATGATATCCCACCCGGTCATTGGCCAAATCTGAGTGTCTGCACCACGAAATATGCCGGCAATAGCCGCCAGTCCGCCGCCTATAAACCACGTTATCCAGATCACCCGGTCAATATTGATGCCCGAGGCTAAGGCAAGCTCGGGGTTGCTCGAGGTAGCTCTAATGGCTTTACCTATCTTGGTTCGGGTCAAAATAAGATGCATAACAAACGCCGCGGCCATAGCAGTGAAGATAATCCATAGCCACAGCTCAGTCACCCTTATTGCACCTAGATCGAAAGCAGGCCACCTACTGGTGAAATACAGGGGATGCCAACCCCAGGCAGCACCAATAGAATGTCTTAGAATAAAACCCAAGGCGATAGAAGCCACCATGAGATGGATTATGGTGGCTCCCCTCTTGGCCAGCGGCTGAAAGACACCTCGATAGCACAGAAAGCCCACTATGCCGGTAACCAAGAAAGCAACAATAAGGGCTGCTGGCAAGCCCAACCCTAGTTGCTCAGCAACGAAATAACCAATGAAAGCGCCCAAGGTGATGAATTCAGCGTGAGCAAAATTAGGAAAACCGGAAAGACCATACGTCATGCTAAGGCCCACAGCCCCAAGCAAATAAATGCTCCCGGTCACTACTGAATTGAACAGAATTTGTGCCCAGTTGACTGTCATCTAAAATAAATGGCTTTCTAGCTCGGTTAGATTAGCCAGAGAGCCTTGCTGACTATTCCCTGCTCTATCAAGGTGAAAAGCATTAATGCCTACCTGGCTGGAATTAAGGAAATCAAATTGCCAGTTGTCGCCAACATGGACGATTTGGGCAGGATTTACTCTTATTGATTCACATACATAGGCATAAAATTTGGGGGTTTTTAGCTGTTTACATAGTGAAACCGAGGAAAAGATGCGAGCAAAATAATCTTTAATGCCCTCCAATTGAGGTTCCAGTAGCTCCAACGGCGTGCCTGAAGCAACAATTAGCTTGTATCGCCCTTCCAGAGAGGAAAGAACCTCCATTACCTCGGGGTAATAGCTTACCTTAGCCTGGCAACGCTGAATCGCAGATTCAGCGGAACTTAATCGGAAATATCTGAACCAGTATTCTATATCATACCACTCCAGTCTCTGGTCACCTACTTTATCGTATTCTCGCGCAACAATTTCCTTAGCACTAGCAAGCTCAATACCGTTCTTCCCAGCATAAAGGGCAGGTATAGTTTCATGCCAGATAGCCTGGCTGAAACCGGGAGTTACTAGCGTCCCCTCAGCATCGAAGGAAATTACCTCAACTTGGTTCATTTAAGTTGTTTATGCTATCACAGTTGCAAATCACCGTCTATGTATTTGCCAACTTGTTCTCGATGAAGATAAAATACCCATAATGGCATACCAGTGCGATGCATCCTCTCCTTTTATCATTGCGCGGCATCCCCCTCTCTCTGTCATTGCGAGGAGCATCAGCGACGAAGCAATCCCAGGAGGACTGAGTGAACTTCGAGATACCTGAAGATTTAAAGATGGTCCAAAGTCTGGTAAGGGACTTTGTTACCAACCAGTTGAAGCCCCTAGAGAGGGACATTTTGGGGCGAGCCGCTGACCTGAGCGATGCCAAAATGTATCTTCCCCCGGAAAAAGAACACGAACTAATGAAAATGGTCAAAGAGATGGGCTTGTGGGGGGTAGGCGTGCCCGAAGAACTTGGTGGCGCTGGCTTAAGTATCCTGGGGAACTGCCTTGTTGAGGAAGAGTTAGCGCAAACGATCGTTCCTTTCGAGTTTGGCGATGTTACCCCGCTCCTGTTTGAGTGCAACGAACAGCAGAAACAAGAATACCTCTTGCCTGTACTTAACAAGCAAAAATACGCTTACCTGGCACTGATGGAGCCGGGAAACGAAGCACCTGACATTGACAAAATGGAAATGAGGGCAGAGAAAGCGAATAGCTATTACGTAATTAGCGGCAAAAAAGTATCCTTCTCCAGAGGGGGTAAGGATTACTTTGCCCTGGTTTTCGGTAAGCTTGCCCAGGGCAGAAGAAGTGCTGAGAAGGACCCGAGGGAGGGAGTAACTTGTTTCCTGATAGATAAGGATACTCCGGGATTTACCGTTACTGCCGGCAGGGAAAAGACAGGATGGGAAGCAGGAATGAGCGAGCCCGTTTATTTGAGCTTCGATAATTGCAAAGTACCCTGCGAAAATGTGTTAGGGGAAGAGGGAAAGGCCTTTCATCTTGGTAAGAAATGGCTTCCGGCAAGGCGAATTATGAGGGGTGCCAGGTGTGTAGGAGCAGCACAACGAATACTCGAGGAATCAACCACACAGGCTCAAACCTGGACATCGTTTGGGCAAACTATCTCTGGTCGCCCTAGTATCCAAGCAGCACTGGGCGATATAGCTACAAATATCCACGCCTCCAGACTTATGGTTTACGAAGCTGCCTGGAGAGCAGATGAAGGAAAACCAATACAACGAGAGGCAGCTATGGTAAAATTGTTCGCCACCCAGATGATTCACTTCGTTGCCGACAATGCTGCTCATATTTTCAATGCACCACCCTATGTTGCTGGGGTACCTATGGAAAGGTTTTGCCGCAATGCATTGGCGATGAGCTCCACCAATTTAGCCTTGCAGCTCC
>JAUWGN010000069.1 GCA_030606385.1 Dehalococcoidia bacterium | reverse complement strand
CTTGCAGCCCAATCGTTAAAAGGATTGCCCTGGCTACTTTTCAAAGCAGAAAAAACTTCGAGCACTTTTCAGCAAGCACCTTTAAGGAGGAACAAAAGCTCTCCTCCCTAAAATCACCTGCCACATAAATCTTATGGATTTCCTTAAAGTAGCTATCAAGGGTTCTCTCAAGCTTATCTTTTTGTGCCTTTTTCGTTTAATTATCTAGTAAAAATAAAATTGCTAGAACCAAAATCTATCTTTTAGCTCTAGCTAGAAAGATTTGTTACAGTGTACTCGATCGTTTCCATCTTCTATCGAAACTCTCGATTACTGCCTCAACTATGTTTTTATTCATGTCTTTGTTTAGGGTTATAGCGAAGGATTCCTTGCAACCCAAATCCTTGATGCTATGCCCTAAAACAACCAAAGAGTCAGATGAAATTATGTATCTATCGTGAATATCCGCATTCGGGTAATTCCTAAACTTTACATTTGGCTTTTCTAATTTGAAATCTTGAATTTCACGTGAAAATCGCCCCTTCTCCTTCTCCCTGAGATTATCCACCCTTGTTAGAAATTTAACATGTTCATTCTTGATGTCCTTTAAAATATCTAACGTTCTTTCACTACAGTAAGGATCAACAATTCTTAATTCACCTTTGAGGCTATCAAAAATATTCTTCGATAAAAGTCTCTTACTCGTATATTGTTTATCAGGTTCAAAATAAACTACATGCGTGGAGCCTTCCTTCGTCTGGGAAATTAGATAATCTTTCCCGGGTCTCATTATTTCGAAATAAACTTGTCCACCCTCATGATAGGTATGTATTTTGTTTCTTGATTTATTAAAGGAGTTAGTAATAGATTTTGCCTCGATGCTAACCTCCTTAACATCTCTTATAACCGAGGCTATCTCCTCAGTTGTTAGTCTTTTTATTCTCAATTTCTCCTTTGCCACCCATAAAATCCATAAACCCCTTTCCAAAGGTTTTTCGTAGCTATAGAAATCAGGAAAATCAGATGTATCTACTTCTGCGAATCTTTTTGAAATTTCTGTTTTCGCAGTATCATTTCTCCTTTTCAAAATCATTTTCGACATATTCTTCTCCAGTATTTGTCAAAACCCACGCCTTTAATTTGTCTTTCTTTTCTTCAGTTTCCATCATATGACCGTTCTCAATGTTTTTGATCACGCAAACATTTATGTTTTCAGGAACTTTTTCCCTAGCATTTCTAAAACCACCCCTCAAGTCCTTTACATTAAAGGAAAGCAAGCCTTTATGCCTTTCAAGATAATAAGCTATAGCTAAGGTTTTCTGGATATCGCTTTTCGGTTTTTTTGAAAGGATAAATTCCTTAATAGAGATTTGCTTCTCAATAGCCTCCGGTTTTGCCTGGAATAAGCTCTCCAAATTGGAGAGCCTCTTATCATGCTCTTCTAACTTCTTCTTTATTTCTGCAATCTCTTCATCAGGTATCATTTCAACACCTCCTTAAACACCTTTAAGTTTTTGCTCTATAAATTTTTGCCCAGTCCTAGTCAATTGCCAAGCAGATACCCCATTTTTAGGTTCCCGAGCCCGCATCAATAAAGCATTTTTAGCAGATGTGGCGATTTGTATATCACGACTGAAATTCTTAGGAGGCTGTACCCCACCCCCCGCCATGCTATTAACTATGTCATCTTGTGTAACAGTATCCTCCTGTCGGTGGTGAGCATAGTAATAGGCCACCGTTGTGAATCTCTGGGGATTAGTTTTAAGCTCTTCCAGCTGATTAAGGAATTCGCCAAAGGATATCTCCCCAGCTACAGGAACTGTATAACCTCGTACTGGCGCTGTGATTGCTACCCCGGTTCTTAAACGGTGCTCAAGGAGCACTTTAAAAGCATCAATTCGATACTGTTCAGGTAATTGCTCTACTTGCTTTGCTATTTCCAATGCCACATCTAGTGGTTCTTGTCCTTGCATTTTATTTCTCCTTTCCAGTTGCTTTCTCTAGCAATGCTTTCACTTGCTCAACAGCATAATTGGGCACCCAATATTTACCCGCCTCATTTTTAACCAAATGTTCTTTTTCACTTAAAGTAGCTAGCTGACCTCGAAGAGCGCTTCCTCCTCTTCCAAGTTTCAAAGCCAAATCTTTTGGTGCGATTGGCTCGTCAGGCAGAATGCCCAATGCTGTCGCAGCTTTCCTCCCCATCAAGTAAACTAAGATTTGTAATTTCTTGGGGAGCCAGATAGCTTCCAAAGTAAGCCTGATTTCCCCCTTGTCTTTATCAATTCTAACCAAGTTCATTAATGTGGTAGCAAGTAACTCTCGATCTACATCTACGCCACTTATAACTAACTTCTCCAACGGTTCTGCCATGTGTTCCTCCTTTCTATTTCATTTACATACTATATATTATATCGAGCTTTAGAAAACATGTCAACTACGGTGCTCTTGGCTATTTCTGGTTTTAGTTATAGTTCACAAAAGCTAAAATGTCTAAATGTGGTAGCAAGTAACTCTCGATCTACATCTACACCACTTATAACTAACTTCTCCAACGGTTCTGCCATGTGTTCCTCCTTTCTATTTCATTTACATACTATATATTATATCGAGCTTTAGAAAACATATCAACTACGGTGCTCTTGGCTATTTCTGGCTTTAATTATAGTTCACAAAAGCTACAATGTCTAAAAGTAGTATATAAAAGTTTTATACACTTTTTCTTTCTAGTGCAGGATTTTGGATTATTAAATTTTTTCAAACTATTATCTACGAAATACATACAGAAATATCATACCGGTAAGTGCTATTGCTTGTCAAGCAAAACGCAAGGCTCTATCTATTTCCCGGTCTTTGGTGGCGGAGATAAAAGTTATGTTTTATCTCAGGACAGTTTGTTCACCCCGCCAAAACTGCAAACAAACCAAATATAGTATAATGAAAATGGGGGCTGCCGTAGTGAAACAGGCTGCAGGAAAGAGTTTTGAGATCATTGACCATACTGCCGATGTGGGTATCATTGCTTATGGAACAGAAATCAAGCAGGTCTTTGCCAACGCGGCTCTAGCCCTATTCAGCTTGATAACAGAATTGAAGAATATCGGAGAGGAATTAAAATACGATGTAGAAGTAGTCAGTGAGGATAGAGAGAGCTTGTTAGTGGAATGGCTTAACGAGCTTATTTATCTGTTCGATGCTGAGCACGTTTTACTGAAAAATTTTGATGTTCAGAGCTTATCCAACACCAGGCTGAAGGCTACCTGCTATGGGGAAAAAATTGACCCCTCAAGGCACAAGCTAAAGACAGAAGTAAAGGCAGCTACATATCATATGTTGAGGATAGATAAGGACAACAAGGGATATAAAGCACAGATAATCTTTGATATCTAGGAGGTGGAAATGGCGCCGTGGCAGGGACAACTTACCAGGATAGATGACTACCACTGGGAAATCCCGCAGAGCTATAAACAAGGCATGAGAGTCCCCGGTCTAATCTATGCCAGCGAAGAGATACTGAACTCCATAAAGGCGGAGCAAACACCGGAACAGGTTGCCAACGTTGCTTTCCTCCCCGGCATAATCAAATTCTCCATGGCCATGCCCGATATCCACTGGGGGTATGGATTTCCCATCGGCGGTGTGGCTGCCATGGATATCAAGGAAGGAGTAATCTCCCCCGGCGGCGTGGGCTACGATATCAACTGCGGCGTGAGATTACTGCGCACCAATCTCACCGAAGCAGAAGTAAGACCAAAAATTAACGAGCTTATCAACGAACTGTTCAGGAACATACCATCTGGCCTGGGCTCCCAAGGAAAGATAAGAGCAAGTCATAAAGAAATGCGAGAATTGATGGTTGAGGGAGCTAAATGGGCAGTAGGACGTGGTTTCGGCTCCACAGATGACCTTGAAGCCACCGAAGAGGGCGGCTGTCTGGAAGGCGCTAACCCCGACAAGATAAGTGACAAGGCTCTAAAAAGGGGCATGCCACAGGCAGGCACGCTGGGCTCAGGAAACCATTTTCTTGAAGTCCAGGTGGTAAAGGAAATCTTCGAGCCCGAGACAGCTAAAGCTATGGGCATTGACGAAACAGGGCAGATACTGGTTCTAATTCACACCGGTTCTCGTGGATTTGGTCACCAGGTTTGCACCGACCATCTGCGTGTGATGGAAGAGGCAGTATCAAGATATGGGATAAACCTCCCTGACAGACAGCTCGCCTGCGCACCCATAGAATCACCAGAGGGCAAGGATTACTTTGCCGCTATGGCCTGTGCTGCCAATTATGCCTGGAACAATCGGCAATGCATCGCTCATTGGACCCGGGAAAGCTTCTCCACAGTCTTTGGCAAAAGCGCTGAAGAACTCGGCATGAGACAAATCTATGATGTCGCTCACAATATCGCCAAAATAGAAGAACACATGGTTGACGATAAGAAAATCAAGGTCTGCGTGCACCGCAAAGGAGCTACCAGAGCCTTCCCAGCAGGACACAAGGATATCCCTGAACGATATAAAGAAATAGGACAACCTGTGCTTATTCCCGGCGATATGGGACGATGCTCCTTCGTTGCCGTCGGCACTCAGAAAGCCATGGAGGAGAGCTTTGGCTCTACCTGTCATGGAGCTGGCAGGATGTTAAGTCGCGGCGCTGCCCGAAGGAGTCTCAGAGGCAAGGATGTTGCCAGGGACCTGGCGGAAAGAGGCATCCTGGTAAAAGCAGGGGATATCCCCTCCCTGGCTGAGGAAGCATCACAGGCATACAAAGATGTTACTGAGGTAATTGAGGCAGTTCACCAGGCGGGAATCTCCAGGAAGGTAGTCATGGCTGTGCCTTTAGGTGTCATCAAAGGATAACGGAATGTCACCGCGAGCGAAGCGAACCAAGCTTCAACCAATGACAAAACTTCCCTCCCCCCAGCTAAAAAGCAAATTCTCGCTGGAAGAAGCCATCGCCGGACGAAGGTCAATTCGCAGATATCGCGCAGAGCCAGTAACTCTATCTCAATTAGGGCAGATACTCTGGGCGGCGCAAGGCGTGACCGGGACAGGAAGCATCAGAGCAGCACCCAGCGCTGGAGCTACCTATCCCCTAGAGATTTTCGCAGTTTTGGGTAATAAAACTGTAGATGACCTGATGGCCGGCATTTACCACTATGATGTAAGCACTCATTCGCTAGTTCTGCACCAGGCAGGCGACTTAAGGCAGGAATTAGCCAGCGCCGCCTTAGACGAAAGATTTATCGCCGAAGCGCCTGTTAACATCATCATCTGCGCAATTTACCTCCGTACTTCCTATACCTATGGCAGACGTGGCGAAAGATATGTCCACATGGAGGTGGGCCATGTGGGCGAAAACATCCACCTCCAGGCTATAGCCCTTGGTTTAGCTACAGTGGAAGTGGGCGCCTTCAATGATGAGCAGGTGAGAAAAGTTCTCCAGTTGGACGAGCAAATCAAGCCGCTATACGTAATGCCCGTTGGCAAGCCGCTGTAGGTGGCCTCTGAACCATGCCCACTTATGTGCAAAAAAGCTATAAGCCCCAAGCTGCACCTTAGCGATCAGGCTGCGTCGCCAGTTTAATAGCTTTCTGCCAGCAGTTCAAAGAATGCCCTGGGGTGTGCACAGGCTGGACATTTCTCAGGCGGTTCAGTCCCTCCATGAATATAGCCGCAGTTCCTGCATCTCCAGCTCACAATCTTTTCCCTTCTAAAAACCCTGTTCTTGTCGACGTTGTCGAAGAGGGCTAAGTATCTCTTCTCATGTTGGTTTTCAGCCACTGCTATTGTTCGCATCACAGCTGCTATCTCGGGGAATCCCTCTTCATCTGCTATCCTAGCGAACCCGGGATACATCTTCGTATGCTCATAGTTCTCCCCTTCTGCGGCCGCCTTCAGGTTCTCCTTTGTGTTTCCTATCACACCAGCTGGGTAGGAAGCAGTGATTTCCGTAGATCCGCCTTCTAAGAAGTTGAAGAGTCTCTTTGCGTGTTCTTTCTCGTTATCTGCTGTCTCCAAAAATACAGCTGCTATCTGCTCATAGCCCTCTTTTCTTGCCCGCGAGGCAAAGTAGGTATAGCGATTTCTTGCCTGGGATTCTCCCGCAAAAGCTGTCAGAATATTCTTTTCCGTTTTCGTCCCCTTTAAGCTCTTCATAACCTACCTCCATCTATTTACCGGCAGCCCACAGACCGTGGATGTTGCAGTATTCTCTTGTTTTAACGATATCTCCTTCGATCTCAAACTCTGCCCGGGGTTCATCACCCGGGTTTAGAAACTTTGTAGATATTCCCTTATCCGTTTGAACCTCTATCCATTCTATATAGTGCTTTTCTTCCATAGGATGGGGAACGGAACCCACTTCCACCTTTATACCTTTATCTGTCTTCTCAGCCAC
>JAUWGN010000044.1 GCA_030606385.1 Dehalococcoidia bacterium | reverse complement strand
CTTTGTTCCCGCCAGCCCATGTGGCAAAACCAGATGCCGCACCAGAAGTCCTCGCTGCGCTATCCCATCCTCGTCGATTTGCAAGTCACCTACCTGCCGATGCATTTCCTTTACCGCTGCCCTGTTTATTGCGGGATAATTCTCAACCCCGGACAGCTTTTCAGCAGTTTTCTCATCGCTATACTTCATATCAGGCATGTAAATATCAACGATGCCATCGAGCAATCTGAGAGTCTTTACAGAATCGTAGCCACCTGAGTTATATACCAGAGGAAGCCGCAAGCCCGACTTTACCGCTATTTCTAAGGCTTCCAATATCTGGGGAATTACATGTGTAGGTGAGACCAGGTTTATATTGTGGCAGCCTTTGGTTTGAAGGGAAAGCATCATGTAAGCCAATTCTTCTTTATTTACCCTTTCTCCCTCACCTAGCTGACTTATGGAATAATTCTGGCAAAAAACGCACTTCAAGTTGCAATTAGTAAAGAATATTGTGCCCGAGCCATTCCTGCCCACCAGTGGCGCCTCCTCGCCAAAATGAGGTGCGTAGCTGGATACGATTATCTCCGCTGAAGTGCGGCATTTACCCAGCTCACCATTCAGCCGGTCCACCTCACAATGGCGAGGGCAAACGCGGCAATTTTGCAACAATGACCTGGCAGCCTCTACCCGCTCAGCCAGCTCGCCACTGTGATAAAGGCTTAAGTAAGCTGTCACCCCTCACTCTTCTTCGCGTTCTTTCTTTACCTTCTTGATTACCTCTACCTCCACCTGGGGCAACATCTCCGGTATCACCTGAGCCTTCTTCGCCGCTTTTTTCGGCTTTTTCGATTCTCTCCGCCTGAAATCTCGCCTACCCATGGTTATACCCCACTTTCACCCAGGCTAGCTGTGATGCTTCCATCTCAGCAGCCTTTTTACTCTTACCTGTGCCAACGCTTATGACCTCATCGCCCATGATAACCTCAACAGTAAATCGCTTATCATGGTCAGGACCAGCGACCTTCACCACACGATAAACCGGTACTGACATGTTCTCCTTCTGAGCAAATTCTTGCAACAACGCTTTGTAGTTAAGACTCACCTTCCCGCTCTTTATTCTCTCCAGGAAAGGCTCGATCTGCTTGAAGATGAATCTCTTCACCCGAGACAATCCCTGGTCAAGGTATATAGCACCAATCAGAGCTTCCAAGCTGTTTGCCAGGTTGCTCTGCTTACTCCTCCCACCGGTGACATCCTCACCCCTTCCCATTAACAACCAATCACCAAGCTTGAGGGAAGAAGCGACCTCAGCCAAAGTATCCTGACAGACCAGATAAGCACGCATCGTGGTTAGCCAGCCTTCACTCAACTCGGGAAACTCGCTATACAGCCTTTCAGCTACCACAAGTCCAAGCACGGCATCGCCAATAAACTCCAACCGCTCATTGCTGGGCCAACGGAAGTCCTGGTTCTCATTTAAGTAAGAACTATGCACCAAGGCTTGCAGCAACAAAATCTCATTGTTAAAGGATATGTTCAACGCTTTCTGACAGTGGTCTAAATCGACCATGTGCTTATAAGTATAGCAACAAAAGCCTGGCTCGCTCAACTTTTTGTTATAATTGATTTGGTTACATGAAACGACTTAAACACGTGGTTATTTACACCGACGGTGCCTGCCTGGGAAACCCCGGACCGGGGGGTTATGGGGTAGTCCTATTATATAGAGGGAATAGAAAGGAATTGTCCGGGGGTTATCGGAAAACCACTAACAACCGAATGGAGCTGATGGCGGCGATCGTCGGGTTAAAAGCACTCAAAGAGAAATGCAAGGTAACGCTCTACAGCGATTCTGCATACCTGGTCAAGGCAATAGCAGAAGAATGGGCAAAAAGATGGCGCAAAAACAATTGGCGGCGTAACAAGAAGAAGAGGGCATTGAACCCTGATCTCTGGGAGGAACTTCTACAGCTATCTGACACTCACCAAGTTGAATTCAAATGGGTAAAAGGACATGCCAGAAGTGCTGAAAATAACCGCTGTGATGAGCTTGCCCTGGAAGCTGCCCAGCAGCCAAGCCTGTCTGTTGACCAAGAATATGATGGCAGAGAATGAGACTCACTTCCTTTCCAAAATACCGCAAACACCCATCCCACCACCACCACAAATAGCCTCAAGTCCGTATCTTACATTTCGCCTTCGCATCTCATAGAGCAGCGTGGTCAGGATTCTAGCACCAGTACAACCTAATGGATGACCAATAGCAATACAAGAACCGTTTACATTCACCCTATCATGATCCTTCTCAGTTATCTCTAACTCGGCAAAGTTTGCCAGCACCTGAGCGGCAAATGCTTCGTGCAACTCAATGAGGTCAATTTGTTCCAGAGAGAGTCCACCACTTTGTAACGCCTTGTTAACCGCGGAAGAAGCCGCCTTCCAGGTGTAGCGTGGGTCAGCACCACTAAAGGCAAAGGATTTGAGGTAAGCCATTGGCTCCACACCAACTTCCCGAGCTTTCTCTGCCGACATCACCACACACACTGCGGCGCCATCATTTTCGCCAGAGGAATTACCGGCAGTGCAAACTCCGTTTAGTACTGCCCTTAACTTAGAAAGCGCTTCCATGCTGGTATCGGAGCGGGGATGCTCATCCCGGTCAACCAACACTGGCTCACCTTTGCGTTGCGGAACCTGCACAGGAATGATTTCGTCTTCAAATTTCCCCGCTTCTATAGCGGCACATGCCCTTTGATGGCTTAATAAAGCCCACCTATCTACATCCTCACGACTGATGTCATATTGCTTGGCTGCCGTTTCAGCCCAGGACATCATTGTGGGCAAAACGCCAAATCTTTCCTGTGGTTGAGACATCATTCTGCCACGCTGCATTCTGTCATACATTGGGATTCCCCACATTGAGCTGTAGCCATGTCCTTTAGGCATATCAGCAGTTCCCCCCAATCCCCACCTCACATCACCTGTTATATAAAATTCAGCCGTGCTCATGCTCTCCACACCCCCAGCGACCACAATATCGGCATTGCCACTTTGAATTGTCATCGCGGCAAGACATACAGCGTCAAAGCCACCACAGCAACGACGGTCAACGGTAAGCGCTGGCATCTCCACTGGCCAGCCAGCCTTGAGCAGTGACATCCGAGCAATATTTACATATTCACCACTCTGGTAATTTTGCGCCATGATTACCTCGTCAACTAAGCTCGGAGCTATCCTGGCTTTCTTCACCACTTCATTGAGAACCAGAGCAGCCAAATCATATGCTGGTATAGTTCGTAAAGAACCACCCAAATTACCCACAGGTGTCCGCACAGCACCGGCTATAATTACTTCCTTCAATTCGCCCCCAACGGTAATTAATTTACTAGAAGTGTAGCACACCACCCACCGCTCGGTAAGGACTATCCCTATTTGAACTAGATCAAGGAGAGCACAGAGAGCATTGACAAAGGCTTTCCTCAATGGTATGGTGAATACCAAGGATTATGAAAACGAGGGATGATGATGGATTACAAACGTGAGCTACTCAAAGGCAACACCGAGTGTTTGCTTCTTTGCCTGATTAATTCTCAATCTATGTACGGTTACCATCTCATAAAGGAACTGAATAGGCGTAGCAACGGGTATTTTCATTTCAAGGAAGGAACTCTCTATCCAGCACTACACCGACTGGAGAAAGAAAAGCTTATCAAGGGTAACTGGGAAAAGTCACCCGCTGGGCAAGAAAGGCGATATTACCATATAACGGGGAAGGGACGCCGAGCTTTATTCCAAAAATTGAGTGTGTGGGAGGATTTCTCTACTGCGATCAGAGCAGTCGTACAACCAAGAACAAGCTAGTATAACCGTGGCAGACAAATTAGCTAGTTACCTGGAGAGCTTCAAGAACTGTCTGAAGATTGATTCTGCAGTTAAAGACGAGGCCATCCGAGAAATTTCTACCCACCTTGAAGATGCAAGCCAAGAGCTGAAAGAAGGCGGGCTTAACGAAGAAGAGGCATTAACACTCGCCACCGACAAGTTCGGCTCAGCTCAGTTGATAGCGCAAGAAATATGTGAAGTACATAACCAAGGGAGCTGGCAGGACGCTTTTTTCACCGCCTTACCCCATTTTTTGGTAGCCATGCTCTTTGCCTCCTACTACTGGCAAAACACGATTTGCCTGTTACTGGTATTGATAGCAACAACTTGTGCAGTCATCTATGGTTGGCGGCATAACCAGCCACTGTGGCTCTTCCCCTGGCTGGGATACTATCTACTGCCAGTAATGGTTACCGGTATTCTTTTAATCTATTTGCCCCAAGGTTGGACCTGGTTAGCAGCACTGGTGTATATCCCATTAGTTTTGTTTATTGTTGCCTATATAGTAAGGCAAACGACAAATCGAGACTGGCTTTATGTATTGCTTATGCTTATTCCCATTCTTGTGGTATTTATGTGGCTGACTTCCTCAAGCACTGGAGGGCAATTTTTGCCCAGTAGCGCGCAGCTTCAGGCGAACACGTTGTGGTTAACGCTTAGTTTCTTCACCCTGGCTATAGCAACCATTGCCTTCGTGCGGGTAAAACAACGGTGGCAAAAAGCAGTCGCTCTGTTAATTCCAGCAAGCCTGATACTACTTGCAGTAACCTTTGTAAATCGCGAAAGCATTGGCCTGGGTGCTGGGAGTATCTTAATCCTTTCCCTTCTCATCCTAGTCATGCCAGCGTGGATACAGTTGAAGCCAGAACTACGCTGAGTTAAGTTCGTTAGTTCAGTTCTAGAGGTGACCTTGCCTCGGCGGCTAGGTTTGATTCCACAAACTTGTTTGTGCTTGAAAAGTTTCAGGATAAGATAATCCTAGATGCTCATAAGCAGGTTTAGTAACCACCCTGCCCCGGGGAGTGCGTTCTAAGAAGCCTAACTGGAGAAGGTAAGGCTCATAAACATCCATAATCGTATCGGCATCTTCGTTAATAGAAGCAGCAATAGTCTCCAAACCCACAGGACCACCACCAAACTTATCAATAATGGTACGTAATACTTTGCAATCTATGTCATCCAAGCCTATGGAATCCACTTTAAGCTTTGAAAGCCCCTCAAGAGCTATTTCCTTGGTTACCACCCCGTCAGCCATGACCTGAGCATAGTCTCGCACTCTTTTCAATAGGCGGTTGGCCACCCTGGGAGTCCCTCGAGCACGCTGAGCAATCTGTTCCAACCCTTCCTCCATAGCAGATACCTTCAGAAAAGCAGCACTGCGTTTCAGGATCAGCTTTATAGCTAATTCATCATAGAAATCAAGATGGTACGTGGCTCCAAATCTGTCACGAAGCGGAGGGCTCAACAAGGCAGCACGCGTTGTAGCCCCAATTAAGGTAAAACGAGGTAGCTTCAACCGTAAGCTTCTGGCTGCCGGACCTTTGCCCAAGAAAATATCAAAAACAAACTCTTCCATTGCCGGGTAAAGCTTTTCCTCCACTAAATGGCTAAGCCGGTGAATTTCATCAATAAAAAGAATACCGCCGCTCTGCAAGCTAGTAACAATAGCCGCCAGGTCCCCAGGACGCTCTATGGCTGGTCCTGAGCTTACCTTGATGTTAACTCCCATCTCAACAGCGATAATGTGAGCCAGCGTGGTTTTGCCCAGTCCAGGAGGGCCACAGAAAAGAATATGGTCTAAAGGGTCGCCCCTTTTTTGTGCCGCTGCAATGGCTATGTTTAGATTCTCTTTAACTTCCTGTTGACCAACAAATTCACTAAGATGCTTGGGGCGAAGAGCTAAATCAATGGGTACATCCTCAGAGACCTGCTTGCCTGAAACTGGCCTCATTCTTCATTTCCCTCCTCATCGGACGAAGCCTGAGTGCCTAGTTGCAAGCCAACCAGGTCTTGTCGGGCACCTACCACCCCAGCCGGGATAACTCTACCAAGAATAACATTTTCCTTTAAACCACGAAGTCTGTCTACCCCCCCTGCGATCGCTGCATTGCGAAGGACATGATCCGTTTCCTGAAAAGAAGCAGCAGCTAACCAGCTATCTTTATGCAAGCTAATCCTGGTCATCCCCAAAAGAACTGCGTTTGCTATCGCTGGCTCACCGCCTTCAGCCAGTACTTTTGCATTCACTTCTTCATAATTGAATCGGTCAATCAACTCCTCAGGCAACAGCTCTGTATCTCCACTGGAAGTAACCCTGACTTTGCTTAACATCTGACGGACGATAATGCCAATGTGCTTATCATGTATATTCACTCCCTGGGAGCGATATACCTTTTGTACTTCATTTATCAAATAATGCTGGACTGCTTCCTTGCCCATAACCCGCAAGACGGTATGGGGATCAACGGTTCTCTCGGTAAGGCGTTCACCTGCTTTCACCTCATCACCAGATTTAACAAGCAAACGTAAGTCAGGTGGTGCAAAATACTCCTTTTCCTCCCTCTCCCTCCGTCCAATGTAAAGACGCTCATTCTCAATCACGACTTGTCCCGCAGCTTTTGCTACTATAGCCTTTGATTTCACTACCGGCAATTCCCCCTCGTCTTCACTCGAAGATACTTCAGGATGAAAGAGTACAGTACCAGCGTCAACCAGCTGCCCCTCCTCCACAGCTAATTTCGCTTCGGGAGGAAGTAGATATTCGTCCTGATAAAGCTCTGAACTAACTACTCTAATCACGTTCTCTTCTTCACTGGCAACCACTTCAGCAATGCCATCGATCTCAGAGACGATGGCACTACGTTTTGGCAGCCTTGCTTCAAGAAGTTCCTCCACGCGAGGCAACCCACTAGTGATATCAGTACCTACCACACCCCCGGTATGGAAAGTTCGCAGGGTAAGCTGGGTGCCTGGTTCGCCAATGCTCTGAGCAGCAATAATGCCTACAGCAATGTTAAGCTCTACCAGCTTCCTTTTCGATAAGTCTCTACCATAACACCTTCGACAAACACCGAATCGAGAATGGCAACTAAGAGGAGACCTTACGTATACTTGAGTAATATCAGCCTCAATGATCTCCTTAACTTTCTGTTCATCAATTTCCTCATCGTGGTCAACGATAACCCTCCCTGTGCCAGGCTCAACGATCCTACTTGCAGCAAGATAACCAATAATCCGTTCCCTAAATGGAGGCAAGTATTCTTCTTCAACTCCCTTTAATATCCAAACCCCTTCAGTGGTACCACAATCCTCTTTAGTTATAATGACGTCCTGAGCTATATCTACAAGACGTCTGGTAAGGTAACCACTGTCCGACGTTCTCAAGGCAGTATCTGCTAATCCTTTACGAGCACCATGAGTGGAGATAAAGTATTCCATAGCTGATAAGCCGTCACGAAAACTGGACTTAATGGGAAAGTCTATTATCCTTCCCGATGGGTCAGCCATTAAC
>JAUWGN010000122.1 GCA_030606385.1 Dehalococcoidia bacterium | reverse complement strand
TTAGAAGAGGTTTGGGTGAAAGTGTTGGGAGTAGGGTAAGCGAGTTTTTGTGGGAAGGGTTGGATGGAACAACTATCCTGTCTCACTGGATGCCTCGAGGCTATAGAGCAGGATTATATGTGGATAAGCTGGAGCAATCGTTTAAAACTCTCAGCGGCGTTGCAGTCACTTCGCAAATACTCATGCCTTCAGGTAGTGGATCGATCCCTCCTCAGGAAGAAATACTTGATGCAGTTGATAATTGGAACAAGACTCATAAAGACAGCTTTATGAAGATCGCTACCCCAAGCGAATTCTTTGCCGCTTTAGAACAGCAAGGGAAGGAATTCGAGGTGATAGATGGTGAAATGTATGATGACGAAGTCGCGAAGGTTTTTCCTGATGTATCCTCTAGCAGGGTGTGGGTAATATTGGGCACCAGAGAATGTGAGAGATTAATTGCAACTGCTGAGGGACTTGCTACCATAGCTTGGTTGTTGGGGAGACAATACCCCACTGAAGTTATGAGGCTGAACTGGGAGAAGCTTCTTTTCATTGCCTTCCACGACGTAATAAACGGATGTAGCGTGGATGAAATTTATGAGGAGGTAGAAGGCCACTTTAATTCTATGAGGCAGGAGTTAGGCGAGCTAATCAATGAATGTAAGGAATATATCATCGGTGAGCAAAAAAATGGCCCAAGCAAAGTCGTAGTTTTTAACGCCTTTCCCTGGTGGGTGACTAATTGGGTTGAGGTGGAGCTTGATGCTAATTCCAGTGGCATAAACGAGCCTGGGTTGAAAGATGACGATGATGAGATAGAATGTCAGGTATTAGAGATTGAAAAAGCTAGTGGTGGTGTCTTTACCAAAGCCAAGCTAGGTTTCGTGGCTAAGGTACCGCCATTAGGCTACAAGATTTATGACATAATTGAGAGAACTAAGAAGCCCACCGGTAAAATGGAGGCAGAGGGAAACAAGTTAGTCACTCCCTTCTTCACCCTGTGGGTAGATGATAAAACGGGAATTGTCGAAGTTTATGATAACAATGGGAGGCTGCTAGTAAGGGGCAATGAGCTCATCATTGATGACGAGATAGGGGATCTTTACTTCCATCACAGCAGGTTGAAACAGCCAATACACACTGAAGGTGGTGAAGGGATTCGTTTTGGGGATTTCAAACCTGTGAGTTTCAATACGGAGGTCGATAACCTAAAAGCCAGGATAACTTTTCAAGATGCATACTATAGTCTTATATGGCCTTATAGGCTGCGTGAGAAATATAAGCCCCTCCTTTATAGACATAAAAGCATTGAGGTACATAAGGAAATCACCGTCTACCGGGATATCCCCAGAATTGACTTTACTCTCCGAATTAACAATAGGCACCCTGACGTGCGCATCAGGAATAGATTCGATACTAGAATAATGCAGCCGAATTATCTCCGCGAAACGCAATTTGGCGTCATAGGGGAACCGGGGAAGTTCATATCTGGTGTGTCTTTTGAAGTTCCCTGCCTAAGTTGGGTTGATTGTGGTGCCAGGGATAGGGGTGTAACTTTCTTTGGCAGGGGAATACCTATAAATGAGATGGGGGAAGGCTATGTTTATCTCACGCTGCTTAGAAGCGTGTCTACCCTTTCGGCCGATGGTGAAAGTGGACCCTTTGTACCTACACCTAGGGCTACGGAAATCGGGTCATATGCTTATGAATACGCTTTGTATCCACACCCAGGGGGCTGGAAGGATGCGAATTCCTTCAGGAAGGCAGATGAATTTAACCACTCTCTAATAGCTTCACAGATATGTCTCGGTGAGGGAATACAGCGGGGGCAATCTTTCCTCGAGCTGAGGCCCGATAACCTTATCTTGTCAGCTTTCAAAAAAGCTGAGGACAGCGATGAGGTGATATTACGGTTCTTTGAGACTAAAGGTGAGGAAACGATGGCTGAGATTGAACTATTCCGAGAGATTAAAAGGGTGGCGGTTGTTGATTTGCTGGAGCATGAAGAATTTGAGCTGGAACCATCTGGCAATACGCTAAAAATGCAAGTGAAGCCTTTTGAGATAGTGACCTTGAAGTTTCGGTTTTAGCCTACTTCACGATAAAGGATGCACTCGTTTGTCTCATCAGCCTCACAAATTGCTGAGCTACCGCTCAATTTTGAACTGGCACTTCCCGTCGTCTGCCATGCTAGCTTCTAACGAGGGCTTAATGTCGAAGTCAAAGTGAGAGAGTATCTCCTCTATGAGCGCAAAGCAAGCCGATTTGCATACCATTTTATCCGCTGCTTCCTTCCCGTATTCCTCCTCTATAGCCTTATAAAGGCTACATTCATTAAGCCTGAAGGAGAAGATCCTGGGGCTATTGGTGACTATCCTTAGCCTTCGAATTGGCTGGATGCTCAAGTATGCTATTTCGAGGTATCTTTGTGGGATGAAGGGAAATTTCATCTCACCTGTTTTTTCTATGGCTTTCTTCATAACGTGGTAAACTCTATCAATCCTTTTCTCGCCCTTTTCGATGCTCTTACGGGCTAATTCTCTCCCGTATTCTTCTAAAGAGGCTCTTGCATCTTCAATAGAATGAAGCTTCGACAACTTCAAGCTCTTCACAAAATTCACGGGGGCAAATTCCTCCAACAGCTCCTTCATCATTCCCTCATCAAGATCGAGGTTATATTTCTCCATTTAACTACTCCTAACCTTTATTTTTATTGCCCCGGTAGGACACACTTTAACGCAATCCATGCATAGTACACATTTATCCTTGAATACCGCTTGAACCTCATAATCCTCGGGAGCGGTTTCTTTGAAACGCTCGACTTTGGTGGGGGCGACTACAAAAACGGCCTGAGGACAAATTTGAAGGCATTTTTTACATTCATAAGGTGTAGAGCATTTATTTTTATCTATCTCAATTTGAGGTATCACCTTACCATTCCTCCTTTAAAGCGGGGAGCTTCTCACGGTCGATAAGGCTTATCGCATCTTGCGGGCAGGCGTAGGCACATGCCCCGCAACCAAAGCAGCGCGTCATATCGATATTTGATTTTTTCGTGGTAACCTCCATTTTTATGGCCCCAAACTGACATCGTTGTACACAGGTCCCGCATCCTATGCACTCCTCATAATTTACCTTTGCTACTTGATGACCTTTTAACAAGAAAGGCTTTATGCCATAGTCCAACCTCACCCTTATGGCAAGACAATCAGGGTAATCACAAAGGCAGATGCCACCAATATAGGGAGTGCCGAAAGTCATTATTGTTATAACCATCCCCCGCTTATGCCAATGTTCAATATGTTCTTTTGCCTCTTTAGTGGAGAGAAACTCCACGCCACCTTTATACCTCTCTGGCCATTCTTCCAAGCGAAACATTCCAACACCTAATCCAAGACAGGAACGGGGGCGCTGCTCCCCATCCTCCAAGGTTGCTCGGGTAACCCTCCTGCAGAGGCAATCAATCCTGGCTATTGGATGAGCTAGCTCGACCATTTTCTTGGCATCCTCTAGGCATACAACCTGTCCCCCCATTGTTTCATGGAACTTTGAGTATTCTTCCCTCATCTTTTCAAAAGCTTCGGGGTTATCCTTTAGCTCTATCAGTGGTTTGTAGTAGAATGCCCCCTGGAGCTCAGCCAAAATCATTGGTTCCTTTTCCCCTCCCTTCTCCACTTTCTTGTATAACGGCCTGGCATAGTTCTTTGGATTTAGATACCACCGACCTTTATCTCCATATTTTTCACATAATTCACACATGCTTTTACTCCTTATGGTAGATTTTCACAGAAATGGTACACTTTGAAGTCAGGTTTTCCAAATGGTCGTTGATTGAAAGCGCGAGGGTAAACAGGATTCTTCATCAAACGTTAAACAGGAAAGTAACTATGTCTCCATCCTTGAC
>JAUWGN010000055.1 GCA_030606385.1 Dehalococcoidia bacterium | reverse complement strand
ATGCAGCAATACTGGGCTAAGGTGTACCAAGATTATAAACCGTTCTGTTCAAAGCGACAAAGAGGTAAAATTCTGACGGAAAGTATAATTTGTGTGGGCTCGCTGGCTCTCATAGTGAGGGCTACATTTCACCTTGTCTGGGCTCTTGAAACCAAGCTCTATATGCCCCAAGGATGTCACTATCTCCGTATACTGGCAGCCGCCGCTGCTTCAAGACTTCAAGCGTTCTGTCAGATGCATCTGCTGATGCTCCTTTAACTATACTAAGGATTTCCTGAATCTCAAGCCTAAGTAGAACAGAGATGTCAGTCTCTGTTGCGTCTGAAAAGCTTCCGAGAGTGACGTCTCTTCTGTCTATAGGAGCAAAGATGGCACCTTTTACTGACCAGTCTGGCATCTTCTTTCTTACAGTGTTCAACTGGCTAAGCAAAGGTTCTATCTTTTGGGATAGCTTATTGTCAATAGTGCAAGAAATTAGAATGATTTCCTTCTCTCGCTCAGCGAAGGCCATCAAATCAACCCCCGGCAGGTCGAATCCCTTGCCGCTGACTTTTCCCAAATGCAAAACGTGTAGACCGGATACGGTAAGCAGTGTCCATACACCTAACTCAAATCCCTGAGCATCAATAGCTTTGTCTTGCACTCCAAGCCAGCGAGTAAACCTATCCCACAGAGTTTCGTAAGCGTCTCTGCCGGTAATTTGCCCGAGAGCTTCAAATGCTGTTAATATCGTGGCTTTGATACCACCAACCAAGATGTTGAATGAATCAGCGGGTACCACATTATCTTGGTAGAAAACTAGTAACTTTGCTGATAACATTTCCCGAGGAATTGCAATCTTTCTTTCCAAATAGGCACTATCCTCTCTCAAATGCCTGTCGTCCTCGGCAAAGACTATCTTGTCCTGTCGCAGTATCTCAGCTTCAGTCTTACCGTATAGCTCGTATCGTACGGTTACATCGCCTGGCTTAACCCCTTCCCCACAGAGAACTATTGCTTTGATGTATCCTGGTTCCGATTCACCATAAGCTAGAAGATAAATCGGCGCAACAATCCCAAAATAGGTGACATAGCTACCGCCGACGGGTTCGCCAGTCTTGGCAAAACTGAACTCTTGAAGACCTCCTTGATAACCATATGAGTACAGAAGCCGATTTATCTCGTTCTCATCAACATGTTCATGAACAGATCCAAGAGACAAATAAAGGGTAAAGTAAGGAAATGTCCGTTCGGGAGGCCTTTCCGAGCGTGAGTGAGATATATTAAACCCAAAGGTACTCTCTTGTGGAGGAGCCCCTGTGCCTATGACTGCCTCCGTATCGCCCACGCGCACCCTACCGCTTCGCATCTCGTCCACAAGAGCCCATATCAAGTCTATCTTCCTGTGCTCAATTATGGCACGTAAGTTGGCATCATCAAACATCAGCTTATGACCGTACTGCATTGGCTTGGTGTCTCTGAGATAGGCCATTACTTTCAATATGACCCAGTGTTCATCTTTAAGTGCGAACAGGGCACGGATCTCAATAGACTTCCAAATAGAGCAGTATCTCTCGAATTGGGTCTTAAATTTAGATAATGCCTCTTCAGCCATATGTTGCTCCGGGCTCGTTCAACTAGCGCTCCATGTCACACCACCGGCCACCCTGGAATCAGTTCATCTATCTCATCCATCAATCGGATGGTCTCCTTTAGCGCCACTATTACTCTCTGGTAGTGGGTCAACTCGTCATAGGTGAGCGTTCTCCCTTTGCGGTCCTTGAGCCACTTCTGGGCTATTTGGTAACCACCGATGTGAAAGTCCCATTCCTCCGGCGGCACTCCTTCAAAGTACTGCTGCTTGTTGATGTAAACCCGCCCGCCGGTCTCATTGTAGGTGACCTTTTCCACCACATTGGAACCAGCCACGTCGAACTTTATCTGGGTGCGTTGCTGTTCAAGTACCGGTGCTTCCATAAGGTGTAGAGAGACTAGCTCAGCACCTTTATCTGCCAGTGCCTTGAGAAGCTCCACATCTGAAGTGAGGGGCAGGTGGGGGAAGTCTATTTTGAGAAATTCTCCATACCGGCTCCGGTAGGTGGGCGAATGGAAGATAGCATAGGCGTAGTTAAAGATATCTTCAGGTCCCCAAGTATCCTTGAGGTCACCTTTACCATCTGAAACAAATTTAAGTCCAAGCTTTTCTGAAACGACTTTGATAAAGTCAGGATTCAAGTTGGGGCGGCGACCTTCCTCCAACTGCATTTCGCCTTCAGCAGGATAGAGGTAGAGAGGGAAAACAAAGCTTCGGTCATAAACTGTTACTATCTTATGGGTGCATAATGCTGATGTTACTAATACCGCGAAGTCTTCTTTGGTTTGCCTTGCACATATGAGTGCAACATTGTTTTGAAGTATATGGCGCATAACTTTAAATACTGGTCGGCTAGTCAATTGTGGGTCATAATACAGGAAGTATTCATCAAAAGGTCGATGTAGACAGCGCCGAATATTTCCCTCCGCGAATTCAGCTTGGTCACGCCGCGCTTCGATATCGTAGCTTGATGATGGGTACACGCGATACCTCTCCTTGAAATCCTCCCCGTAATCTTTGCTAAAGAATACCTGCATGCGGTCTTTGAGGATATCTCTATCGAAATCAAGGAAGAGTTCATCACGGTCTGTATTTAGTGCACTTTGCCAGACTGGGCATATTTCGCTTACTGACCACCCTTGGGTGTATTCTCCCTCAAGAGAAAAGTCCTTTGGCACAAAGAAAAAATAAGGTGCGACCGGCGTCAGTTCTTTCCATCCCGTTGAATCAACATCTGATTCAAATAACGCCTGATATTTGCTTTCTCGCGTTCCCCACATATCGGCATAATAAACGTGTGCCTTTTTGGCTTCGTTTTGGTGCTTTATAAATATGCCTATTGCCACACCTTGCTGTATATCAAACACATTTTCGTCTTTGATATTGCCCGGCGCTTGCTCTCCCCTTCTGGAACTACCATGAAGATTCAGGATGTAAATACTGGAAAAGCTTTCAAGTAGATACTCCCGCATCCGACGATGGGTCAACCCATCTAGATAGGAGTTGTTGGTGATAAACCCCAGTATTCCATAGCCAGTCTTATCGATACGCCACTGGGCAAAACGGATGAACTTAATATAGTCGTCATCTATGTTTAGCTTCTTTTCATACAGACCTTGCTTATAGTCGCCCAAAAGGGTATCAATCCATTCACCACGGTTTAGTGAGCTTACAGAGTACGGCGGATTGCCTAGCACGACCATTATCGTCTTTTCCTTCTTGATTTCAGCCGCAGCGTTGGCCTCCTTCACAATATACTGCGCCATAAGCATTTCTGAGCTTTTTACAGCTTCTTCAAGCGTATTTGTCATGTAAACACCTAATCTCTCTTTGGACTGGAATGTATAGCCAGTATTTTTTAGCTGTAATCCCAATTTCAGGTGGGCTATAACATAAGGAGCCATGAGTAACTCAAAACCAAAGATGCGGGGTAAGAGATGGCCAGCAACATAACCGTCCCACTTTCCCATCTGTCCTTGCTTTGACATAGACTCATAAATTTCGTTTAGCACGGCGTAGAGGAAAGTACCCGTGCCTGTTGCCGGGTCAAGGATATACGTGTTCTCATCCGCCAGCCCCTGGGGGCGGTTAAACCTATTTTTAAGCAGATAGGCTATTGAACTGACGATGTAAGAAACCACCGGCATTGGAGTGTAATAGACTCCTCGCATCTCACTTATTTTCTTATCGTATTCACGCAGAAAGTCCTCGTAGAAATAGACTACGGGGTCGCCCTTGCCTGTGCCCTTGCTGAGACCTTTCACTATCTCGGTCATGTCCGCTTTCTTAAGCACTTGCACCAGTTCATCAACTGCCCACTTATAAGGCTCATCATTGAGATGGGGGCCAGTAATTTGGTAGAAGAGGTCTTTTAAGAACGGGTTTGTTTCGGGTATGAGGTCGGTTGCATCCTTTAAAGTAAATTTGCTGGCATCATCCGTCTCGCACCTGGCGGCAAAAAGCCCATAGGCGCTTGTCTGGGCATACATATCGGCAAATACTTTTATCTCAAGACCGGGGATAAGTGTTGCTTGGAACGCCTTGTGCAGCCCGCTCAATAAGTCGGAGGCTATGCCTTTGTTCAGTGCTTCTTCCGCCCCTTCCCGTATGCGGTGAGCAAGACGCGCCATACACACGGCAAGCTCTTTAGGCGTTCCAACTCCCGGTGCTTCAAAACTAAAGAATTCGATTAGGAGTTTGGCTACTTCTTCAGTACCCTTTTTCCCACGTTTTATCTTACCGGCGCTATCTACCGTTCCTAACTTCGCCTCAAGCTCACGTTTACCGTCCCTATACCAGCGAAATTCAAGATAGTCAGTCAGAATAAGATTACTCAGTGAATCACGATAGCGTTTCAACTGCTCTGACTTTTCAGCCTCGTCAAGGCTCTTGCCAACATCTTTAGCCTCCATGTAGCCAACCTGGGAAGGCCCTTTGGTAACTAGGAAGTCGGGGGCACCACACTCTATTCGGCTGGGTAAAATTGTAGCTACTACTCCCTCGCCGGCCGACTCCAGCAGGGCTTTCAGTGTGGGGTAATGGGAGCCTTCGCTAGCATGACCAGTGGCGAGCGTCTTCTCAACAGTGCTGACGTATTCGCTAAATGGTTTGGGGTCAAAGCTCACTTACTCCCTCTCCAAATCTGCTGGCTGGGTTGCACATTGCTATCAGACACCATCTCTCAGAGGTTATTATAGCATGGCAACGTAGAGGGGGTGTTAACCGCAGTGGTAACAAACCGTCAGAATGTACAACCTTGATCTGAGTTGTGTATGATTGTAGAGACGCTTTCCGCGAAAGTGGGAAAATAAGATGAGCCGAAAGAAGTATTTAGTTTATCTGGATATTTTGGGGTTTGAAGAACTGCCCCAGGAAATAGCTAAGAAATCGAGTCTTAATGAAGATTGGGTCAGGCAAAGGATTATCTCAGAGCCCGTAAGGAGGCGGATAGAAGAAGTAAGCGAAAAACGAAACAAGGTGAGCCCAGATAGCTATTTGCTAATGGTTGATAGCGTCCAGAGGGCATTTGAAGTTGTCGGCGAGTTGACAGCAATAGCAATTCCCCTTGAGGGCTGTGCATTTGTCCCGCTCGAGCTCGTTTTGGATGCCCGGGAGATTGATGAATCTGTCAGTGTAGAGCCTGTAAGCCAACGACCAATAATAGAAGCTTTGCGAAATGATATTCTCAGCCGCTATCACAAATATTGCAGAAGAAAAGGTATAAGAATAAAAGAAGCTTTTGTGCTTTTTACCCCAGAGTTCTTTAATGACTTAGAGCCATTAGATAGAAAGTATTGCGAACCAATTTCATACGAAGGGAAAAGGTTCCTTCTTGCCAATTTGGAGAAGATTAGACAGAAAGCCCGAGTCTTTCAATTCTTGAAGGAAATAGGATGCGAAGGCGATAAACGGTATGAGAGGATTGATGAGATATATGTTCACCCGTTGGAATACGAAGACCTGGCAAACACGTTGAAAGGAAAGAGGCTCCTTTTTATTACTGGCACTGAGCAATATGGGAAGACATATACTGCGGTCAGACTTATGTGGGAGTATTACCAGAAGGAACACAAGCCAAGATGGATTAAGGGGGGAGAACTGTCTGAGAGAATTGATGTGCGAAGAAGGTTGGAAAATATAACTGCCGAGCTTAAGCCCCGACATATTATCTATTTTGAAGACCCCTTTGGAAAGAGAACATATGAGAGAAGAGAGGCACTAGAAACAGAAATCGGAACCATAATAAGTAATGTGGATCGAGTCAAAGACGTGTACGTGATAATAACCTCGAGAGAGGAGGTATTCAAGGAGTTTGAGAAAGAGAAACTATCGTCAAGAGAACTTGACGAATTTCAGAGGACCTTGAATATAAAGAAGCCGTCTTACGACTACGGAAAAAGGCAGCTGATGCTTTATAAGTGGGCGGAGGAGAAGGGCTGTAAATGGCTGGAGAATAACGAGTTGAAGGAGTTGGTCTTAGGTCTTATCAAGGATCCAAGGGTTTTACCTACCCCCCTCTCCATAAGGTCATTCGCCATTGCTAGTGCCGGGATGGAAGGAGAAACAGAACTAAGAGAAGAAGTAAAAAAGAAGTCCCAGGAGACTGCCCGTGAATTTGCCAGGGAAATAAGAGACATGAGCGATGATAAGATATTATTCCTGTCCTTCCTGTTTATTTCTGATTTTTTTGAGGTTTCCTTTGTTAGAGGAATTTACCAGGAATTGGTGAGGGAATTAAATTTCAAAGATGCCTGGAAGTTTGACCGGGTTCTGGATTGGTTCAAAGATGATAAAGTCTCTATTAGCCGGGGGCACATAGAATTTTCCCATCCTTCATATTCCGAAGCTTTAGAATATCTCCTTGTTGAAGATGGCTACCGGACGCGACTAAATGAACAGATTTTCAGTAGGTTATTGGTCAAGCTCTCGGAGAAAGACGAGGCTGCTTACAATGTGGCTCAAGCTGTTGCTAAGAATTTCGACAAGCTTCCTGAAGAGGTGAGGAATTTGCTTTTCAAGCTCTCAGAGAAAGATGAGGCTGCTTACAATGTGGCTCGGGCTGTTGCTGGGAACTTCGGCAAGCTTCCTGGAGAGGTGAGGAACAAGCTCCTGCTCAAGCTCTCAGAGAAAGACAAGGCTGCCATCTATGTGGCTGGGACTGTTGCTGGGAATTTTGACAAGCTTCCTGAAGAGGTGAGGAACAAGCTCCTGCTCAAGCTCTCAAAGAAAGATGAGGCTGCTGACCATGTGGCTGGGACTGTTGTTTTGAATTTCGGCAAGCTTCCTGGAGAGGTGAGGAACAAGCTCCTGCTCAAGCTCTCAGAGAAAGACAAGGCTGCCATCTATGTGGCTGGGACTGTTGCTGGGAATTT
>JAUWGN010000027.1 GCA_030606385.1 Dehalococcoidia bacterium | reverse complement strand
AAATAATTTTTGGCAAACCTTCATGTCACGCTCAGAAATAAGGGTTCGCTTTGCACCCAGCCCTACAGGGTATCCTCATCTGGGCAACATCAGAACCGCTCTATTCAACTGGCTCTTCGCCAGGCATCACGGCGGCAAGTTTATTCTACGCATCGAGGATACTGATGTCGCTCGAAAGGTGGAAGGAGCAGTGGAAAACATCACCGAAAGCCTGAAGTGGCTCGGGCTGGATTGGGATGAAGGTCCTTATTTCCAATCACAACGATTGCCGCTTTATCAGGAAATAGCTCGTAAATTAATTGACCAGGGACATGCTTATTTATGCTACTGCTCTCCGCACCGGTTAGAAGAAATGCGCCAGGAACAAATAAGGAGAAAACAGCCACCAAAGTACGACCGGCATTGTCGAGAGTTGACAGTCCAACAAAGGGCTCAACTGGAGGCAAGCGGCGTCACCCCGGTAGTTCGCTTCAAAACTCCTCTTGATGGGGAAACTTCGTTACACGACCTGATCCGTGCAAAGGTGACTTTTCAAAACGATACCCTGGATGACTTCATCCTGCTCAAGTCAGATGGCTACCCTACCTACCACCTCGCCAACGTGGTGGACGACCACCTGATGGCTATCTCTCATGTTCTTCGCGCCGATGAGTGGCTTTCCAGCACCCCCCGCCACATATTGCTCTACCAAGCACTTGACTGGCAACCACCACAGTTCGCTCATCTACCAATGATACTGGGGCCCGACAGGGCCAAGCTCTCCAAAAGACATGGCGCCACCAACATTGTTGACTATCAAAAGCAGGGTCTTCTCCCCGAGGCGATGATAAATTTCCTTTCCCTCCTCGGCTGGTCACTTGATGATAAAACAGAACTACTATCCCGTGAGGAACTGATAAAACATTTCACCCTGGAAAGGGTAGGAAAGACAGCAGCAATTTTTAATAAAGACAAACTCGACTGGATGAACGGAGTTTACCTTCGGCGGTTCACTCCTGAGCAATTTGCTTTACAGGCAATTCCATTCTTACAAAGAGACTTGCCATCTTCGGTAAAGCGGCCCCTGGATGACACCTATATCTCCATAATAATGCCCTTGATTCAAGAGCGCGCCAGAACGCTCGGTGATGTGCCTGGCCTCGCTGATTTCTTCTTTCTCGATGAGTTGGAATATGACCAAAGCCTCCTGATCAAAGCAATGGACGCCGTTTCAGCCACGAAAGCCATAGAAACCAGCCTGGAAAGCCTGAAGTCCCTGGAAGCCTGGAACGCTGTTTCTGTGGAGAACATCCTCCGTCCCCTGGCTACCGAGCTTGGGCTGACCACAAGCAACTTTTTCGCACTGCTGCGAGTGGCAATTACGGGACGCACAACATCGCCTCCCCTATTCCAAACCATGGCAGCGCTGGGCAAAGAAAGATGCCTCAAACGCCTCAACAACGCTCTACAAAAGCTAAATCCTAAACCCTAAATACTAAATCCTAAACAATGAACGAAGCACGAAATTCAAAACAATACGATTTAGAAGAACGAACTTTGAAATTTAGCAGGGAGGCAATCACCTTTGTGAAAAGCCTCCCAAGGGACATCTCTAACGCAGAAATAGCAAACCAACTCATCAGATCTGCCACCTCTATTGGAGCAAATTACATAGAAGCGAACGAGTCTTTAGGCAAGAAGGACTTTTTGATGAGGGTCAAGATTTGCCGTAAAGAAGCCAAGGAAACCGTTTATTGGCTAAAACTTGCCGAACCGCGAAAGGCAGACGAACGCAGAAGGGAATGGCTAATCGCACAAGCAACCGAGCTTATGAAAATCTTCGGCTCAATAGTGGAGAAAGCAAAGTGAATTTCGGCTTTGGATTTAGAGCTTTGAATTTGTTTAGAATTTAGTGCTTAGATATTAGGATTTTTAATTTGTAATTTTGATCTTTTATCTTTGATATTTGATGTTATTTATGTTTTTTGACCAGGGCGCATATATTACGGGAGAAGTTCCTCATCGGGAATCGATACGACCTCTCAGGCGATATGCTGATAATTTCAAAGCCAACTTTAACCAGTAACTTTTGAAACTCTCCATAGCTGAAAAGGTGATAATAACGGTAAACAGTCTTCCCTCCTACTCTCCACGGCACCCTGTTCTCCTTGTACCTCAGCCAGAATCTTGGTTGTCCCCAATTCCACACCGTCAAAAAAGCCTCACCCCCCGGCTTTAATACCCGCTTTAGCTCCTGTAGGGCTGTTTCCCTCTCCGTCTTTCCCTTAACGTGATGGTAGGTAGCTACCGCCACTGCCCAATCAAACGTTTCATCTCCAAAGGGCAGGGAAACAGCATCAGCCATAACCAGGTTTGCCTCAAATCGGAACTTCGCTGAGAACCGTTGTGCTTGTCTAAGCATTTCCCCAGAGAAATCCACCCCACAGAGCTCAAAGTCCTCTCTAAACGGCAAAAAATCGGCTCCATGCGCACAGCCCAAATTCAATAGCTTGCCACTATGCCATCTTTGCGCCAGCTCCTCTAACTCCGTCCTTAGCCGTGGCCAGTGCCTTACCCGATACCAGCTCTCCGCTATCTGGTCGAAAACCTCTCTGCTCATATCGCCTTATTTTACCACCTCTCCCCGGAAAGAAAACTCTAAATCCCAAATCCGAAATGCTAAACAGTATCAAATGATCAAAATCCAAATGACCAAAACGGTTTTGAACTTTGAATTTAGATATTAGAATTTGTTTAGGGTTTAGAGCTTAGAATTTAGATTTTTTATTTGTATTTTTGATTTTTTATCTTTGATTTTTAATTTTTCCTCAGCTATTCCATGCTTATGGTAACCAAGCCCTTTTTTATCGCCACCACCACCGCCTGTGTGCGCGCGTTCACATTCAGCTTGCGCAATATCGAGGTAATATGATTCTTCACCGTTTGCTCACTAACGTCTAACACATCGGCAATTTGCTTGTTAAGATAGCCTTTGGCCATATACCCCAATATTTCCATTTCCCTCTGGGTAAGCGGCGAAGTGAACTCAGCAATCTCCTTCTCCCGCGAAAGCTCCTGAAATTGCTGCAATATCCGTTTCGCCACCTCGGGACGCTCAGTAAGCCCTCCATTTATGGGGTGCTCACCACCGGCACACTTCCTGATGATCTTAGCTATTTCATCGGCACTGGCTTCCTTGCTCAGATAAGCTGATGCCTGAGACTTAATTGCCTCAAACAATTCATCATCATCAACTTGCGGAGTAAGCACGATAACTGCCGCACTGGCTAACAATTGCTTTATCTTGCGACATAACTTCAACCCCTCAAGCGAAGGATAGTCAATATCCACAAGCACCACATCCGGAGGCGAAGTTTCCATGACCGAAAGCACCTCGGCCTCAACAATACCCTGCTCCCCAACAACATCTATATCAGCCACCTTGGAAAGGCTGGACCGTATCCCGTGACGAAATAGCGGCTGCCGGTCAACGATAAATACTTTTGTTTTCTCCATTTGCTTTCTCCCTCTATTTTTCTGCATTTAGCCCAAGTTTACCTCAAAACAAACCAAAATGCCAACTCAATCCCGCATACCAGTTAAGCATATCACTTCCCCAGATTAAGGTAACCATGGTAGCTACCGAAAGAAAGGGACCGAAGGGAATACGACTCTTCATCCCCTTTTTCCTAACAGCCATCAAGACCACCCCGACTATCCCACCAAGAACAGCTCCCAGCACTATGGCCACCAATACCATGGGAAAGCCTGTGGCAAGCCCGATGAGCCCTGCCAGCTTCACATCCCCCCAACCCATACCCCCTCGAGATGCTATCGCCAACACAAAGAAGAACAGAAAGCCAACCCCTCCACCCATGGCAACATTGGCAATCCCCCCAACAGGCCACTGAAAAAGCTCAGATTGAGGAAGCTCAAGTTGAATCTGTAACACTGAAAGAATAAACGCAACCGCCATGGCAGGGTAAACTACCTTGTTGAGGATAACATTCTTCTCCAGGTCAACCATGAATATGATGGTGAACAGGGCAGCGTAAAACATCATCGCCCCCAGCTCAGGTGTCAGCCCATACTTCCAGTAAAGAAACGCACATATCACACCGCTAACCAGCTCCACATAGAAAAGCTTCCCCGGAATACTCGCTCTACAGTAGCGGCATCTTCCCCTGAGCCATAAATAGCTGAATAACGGAATTAAATCTTTCGCCGCCAGGCGATGCCCGCAAGCCTCACAATGGGAAGGCGGCTTAACGATGGATTCTTCCCTGGGCAATCTATCAATGCATACGTTGAGGAAGCTGCCTATCTCCAGTCCGAGCAGAAAAAAAAGAAATATCAGAAAAGCTTCCATTAAGCCAAATTGTTACCGCTTTCATTCCCCCAAGTCAATCCTTGACTATATGACCTAGTTCAGATAGATGATGGACACTTCGAAGCATGGAGTTACCTCTCATCTTGAGTTTGAACAAGCTCTGGCAATTCGTTGTGTCATTGCGAGGAAGTCCGTCAGCCGACGGGCGACGAAGCAATCTCAGAAAAGCAAAACTCAAAATGACAGAGCAAAAATGAAAAAGCCAGTATGAAGCTGAAGGCTGATAGCTGATAGCTACTAAATTGAACTTTGAATTTAGATATTAGAATTTGTTTAGGGTTTAGAGCTTAGAATTTAGGATTTGAACTTAGTATTCTTGGATTTTAATTTGTCATTTTGATTTTTTATCTTTGATTTTTGATGTCTTTTAAGTTCCCCCTCTCCTTCAAAGGAGAGGGGGAAGAGATTCATAGAGAGGGGTTTCACCCATCTCTTACCTACACTCCCCCTTCCCTTGCTAAGGGAAGGGGGTCAGGGGGATAGGTTGCTAAACACGTATATTGATGTCTAGTGCATCAATCTCATAGGTGGTATACTGAAATTGCACGGCAACAGCCGCGTAAAGGCAGTGTTAAATGGGAGAAGTAGTGGGACGTGAATTAAAACCGGCGCCTGACAGCCTGATTGAAGGCGGAAAATTCAACTTTGGCACGTTCAGCAGCCAGTTTAAAAAGGTAAATCCGCTGGATGCGGATAAACCGCTGGGTATGTGGCTGCCGAAGCCGATGCTCAGTTTCCGTCTCAAGGAATGGCAGGCCTTTCAACTGGGCAACAAACGCTGGTTTATGCTGGCTGTCCTTTACAATGCCAAGTTCTCTGCGCTGACCCAATTCATAGCATATGACAAGGAAACGAAGAAAAAATACGTTTTCGATAAAATGCTGCCGCCGTGGGAAATAAAGGTGCCCGGCACCTTATGGGACGCGCAACAATGCTACCGCGACAAGGATAATTTCCTTGAAATAGTGAGCAAACTGGCGCAGGGACGGTTTTATATTCACGTCTCTATCAACGACCAAAAAGACCTGCCTGACATTGAGGCCGATTTCGAGATGTTTCACGATGAAGGCCTGGCGGAGCCCATCGTTGTTTCCATCCCATTCGGTGTGAACCGCGGTGTATATTCCCACAAATGCCTGATGCCCATGCAGGGTAGCATGACTATTGGTGGTGAGGAAGTTGGGTTCACAAGACAGGAGAGTTTCGCTATCATCGATGACCACAAAGGCTATTATCCATATGTAATGAAATACGACTGGGTTACCGCTGCCGGCTATGACCAGGGGAAACTCACAGGGTTTAACCTGACTGATAATCAGTCCATTGACCCTGAGAAGTATAATGAGAATTGCCTATGGTATGACGGCAAACTGCAATTACTGCCCCCAGTGAAATTTGAAAGGCCGGGTGGGGTGGAAAGCGACTGGCTGATACGGGACAAATACGGCAGGGTGGACCTCTCTTTCAAACCCGAGACCATGAACAAGATAGATATGAACCTGCTGTTGATTAAAGTGAAGTATTTTGGTCCTTTCGGCTATGTCAGTGGATTCATTAAGGATATGAACGGCAGCAAAGTAATTATTGACCGATACTTCGGTATGGGCGAGCAGAAATACGTGAGGGGCTGATCAGGATGATCCTGAGAATTGAATCCTGAACGGGAAGCGGCGGTTACATATCAAATCGACCTCTTTACTCCAGATTTCAGCTTGTTATAAAATATCCCTAATAAGGACATTTAAAAATGTAGTTGCCCAATTTATTGGGCAATTGTGCCTGATGAATCAGGCAACTACAAAATCCGGAATGGCGACGAAACAATCCCAGTTTAAAAATGTAGCGCGAGGCTTTAGCCTCGTGCTGCACGACCAAAGTCGCACTACCAAACCTGGAGGCTAACAGTTGAAACCATTGGCAAAATTAATGGAGAAGGTGCGCCAGGGTGAAGGCGGTCTCACCCTGATAGAGATACTAATTGTGCTTCTCATACTAAGCATCCTTGTCGCAGTGGTAGTATTCAACGTCGGTGGCTTCCTCGGCCAGGGCACTGAAGAGATAGCAAAGATGCAGGGTAACCTCGTGCAAACCGCTATCGTTGCCGCTATGGCCCAGGAATCAGCGGCAAACGTAGTCGCTGGCGACATTGGAGATGTAGGTGATGGCACCTCGATAACAAATCCCGCTGCTTGGGTGCTCACGGTAGATAGTACGGATGTAACTATGTCGAAATACGTGCAAGGCGCTATCACCGGTTACTGGAAGTGGAATGCTGGCGGCACCATCATTGAGGGCGAATATACCGGCGGTGGCAAAACCTGTACCTACAACACAGCCGATGGCTGGGACTGTTCGTAACCAAATCCTAAATACTAAGCTCTAAATCCTAAACAAATGCCAATATCTAAATTCAAAGTTCAAAACTGTTTCGGTTATTTGAATTTTGGTCATTTGATATTGTTTAGTATTTCGGATTTAGTATTTAGAGTTTTCTTTCATTTGGCACTTTGGTTTTTGACTTTTGTCCTATTCTTACCCCCCCCAACTGTCCTACTACGATATTCCTATTGACCGTGTATCTGACCAGAAGGTATGATTAAATTGCATAACAAAAAAGGAGGTGATGCTCGGGGACATACGTTATATGTAACAAGAAACACCGGTGAGGTTCAGCCTCACAGGTAGAGGGTTAGAAACAAGAAATAATAAAGAAAGGAGGTGAATAAATGAAAGCATTCAAAGGACTAACGGAGAAGGTGCGTAAGGGCGAAGGCGGTTTTACCCTGATTGAGCTGCTAATCGTGATTATCATCCTCGGTATCCTTGCCGCCGTGGTAGCGTTCAATGTCGCTGGATTCCTCGGCGCTGGAACTGAAGAGAGCGCCAAGACCGAGAGGGCCTCGGTACAAACCGCCATCATCGGCGGTATGGCCGATGAAAGCATTGGCGCGATAACCGAAGGCACTATAATCAACACTGACACCACCAAGCTCGTAACAGCAACTAGCGGCGGAAAAAACTTTACCTTACAGACCTACATGCATCTGCCAACCAATGGTAACTGGCACTGGACTGCCTCCGGCGTAGTTGATGCAGGCGCCTATGAAGGCGGCGGCACATGTTGTGCGTATGTCAATGGCACCTGGACCTGCACTGCCGGCCAGAGCTGCGGTATTGCCACAACTTGCTCATAAAAATCCCGCACCTCAAAGAAGCCCAGCGGCTTTGACCGCTGGGCTTTTTCTTTATTGCGCCTTATCAGGTAGCTTGCTTAGCCAGCAGATTTTCAAAGTCTATACGGAGCTTACCGTTGCCAGTGAAGCTGCTTTTCACATTCCATCTTGCCCAATTTAGTGGAGAAATGTGCGGCTTCATTAATCGCTTTGATAACCCTTCTTTGGACAGGGGACTAAAGGCGTAAGGTTACACAAGCATTCTTACACCCGTCTTTGCGGCATCACTAACTAAACCGATCTGGCTGGCTTTCTTGGCAAACTCTTGCGGGGTGTAACACAATATGTCTATTCCAGCATCGCCTGCCCATAGCTTATACGTAGCACGAATTCGCTCTGTGAACTCGATATCGTGGAAATCTGCCGACACCACTATCAAATCATAATCACTTTCTTCATCCGCCCTACCTTCAGCTCTGGAGCCGAAAAGAATCACCTCAGAGATATGATAGTTTTGCTTCAACCTCTGGACAAAATCTTCTAAAATTGTGTCTCTAGTTTCTGACTTGCCCATCGTAGAATTAGCTCTGCAGACTTTATATGATTTTTGGCTGCTTCCTTACCAATAAAATCCGCAGGAATAGTGTCTGTTAATACATCGGGATAGCGTGATACCGCATATGTAGGATTAAGTTGCTCCAAAGCTCCCATTATCTCCAAAGGTGTCTCAACACGGTGTCCCAGGGCTATAAGGTCATGAGTGCGTGGAGGAGTAGCACCTGTCCGCTCCAAGATGAGTGCCTTAAGTGCTTTTTCCGCTGCTTGTTGAGAAAAGATAGAGGCTGCGTAGAAACGGTCACCATTGAAATTGACCTGAGCGGTGATGAGATCCTCCCGTGCTTGTCGCAACCATAAATTTGTTTCTTGACGCATATCCTGATTATAACTTCCTTTAGTATATCACCCTTAGCGGCACTGGATACCTAATTATATCAGACTTGAAACCAAAGCCTAGCGGTGAACTTACCCTTGCTGCAGAGCTTTTTGGTTATTGTGAGGAACGCCCTTTTCTGTCACTGCGAGGCATAACCCCCGTCACTGCCGGGAAATCCTAAACCCAAAGCACTAAATCCTGAACAAATCCCAATATCTAAATTCAAAACTCAATTTAGTAGCTATCAGCTTTCAGCCTTCAGCCATTAGCCAACAAACAACTACTAAATGCGTTAATGCCTGATGAATCAGGCAACTACAAAATCCGGAGCTAGGTCATTCGGATTTTGGTCATTTGATATTGTTTAGGATTTCGGATTTAGTATTTTATTCTTTTCTGTCATTTTGACTTCTGATTTTTACCCTTTGCTCTATTCCCGCCCCTTTGACACTGCTCGTCAACCATATTACAATTGGATGGTGGAAGGATAGTTATGCTTACAGAATACATTGAGCGAGCAATGAAGAAGGCAAAATACGAAATCCTTCCTGATGACAACACATTTTATGGATGCATCCCCGGGTTTGATGGTGTTTACGCCAATGCCAGGGATTTACACACATGCCAGGGTGAGCTGAGAGAAGTGTTGGAGGAATGGATTTTGCTTAGCGTCTCTCGCCATCTGCCGCTGCCAACCGTCGATGGGCTTAGCTTAGTAATAGAGGAAGCCGTTTAGTGCCTCGTCTTGGCCCAATAAAGAGGGAAGAACTGCTTCGGTATTTACGAGCTTTAGGTTTTGAAGGTCCTTATTCTGGCAAAAACACCAGTTTATGCTCAAAGGCGTGGGCCGCTTACGTATCCCTAATCCACATCAGAGCGATATCGGAAAGGAGTTGCTCTCCAGGATTCTCAAACAAGCAGGAATAGATAAAGACACCTGGGAGAAGCTATAACTCAGTGTTGAGATTGCTCCGCAATCCCAGTTTTAAAATGTAGTTGCCCAATTTATTGGGCAATTGTGCCTGCTCCATTAGCTAACGAACTACTACTAAATGCGTTAATGCCT
>JAUWGN010000082.1 GCA_030606385.1 Dehalococcoidia bacterium | reverse complement strand
AAATGGCATAGTTAAATCTATAATTGAAATTGGCAAGTGAAAAATAAAGGAGGTTAATATGAACAAGATGGGGAAATACTTAATGCTACTGGCTCTCCTGCCACTTTTAGCCATTATACCGACAGGCTGTGCTCCTACTGGAGCACCTACTGGCGCACCTACTGGCGCTGTTGCAGTCTATGTCACTGACCCCGGGCCTGTCAGCAATGTGAGCCACATAAACATCACCGCCTCTGAGGTAAAAATTCATAAGGCGGGAGACGATGGGGAAGGTGAATGGATATCGCTAAATATAACTAACCCTAGCTTTGACCTTATTGCACTTAATGAGACGGGACTGAAAGAGCTTCTTGCCCAGGGAAATGTAACTGCTGGTAATTATACCCAAATTCGCATGACTATTGCGGGAGTTAATGTAACCTTGGATGGCGAAACTCAGAATGCTACAGTTCCCAGCGGTGAATTGAAGTTTGTCCGACCATTTCAGGTAGTTGACGGAAACACTACCATTCTTAGCCTGGACTTTGATGCCGGTAAATCTGTAACCATTACCGGGACTAGCAAGGTGATTGTTCGTCCGGTGGTCACATTAAATGTTAGCATGCAAAAGGACTAACTGAATGGAAGGTGGTGAAAAAGTGAGTAAGTTAGAGGTGCCTAAAAGGATCACGTCCCTGGTTTTTGAACCTGAGGAAATCGGTGGAATGGTGGTCAAAAACAGGTTAGTTAGATCCGCCACCTATGAGGGTATGGCTTCTGAAGATGGCAGCGTTACAGGCGAACTCGTGGAATTATACAAGACTTTAGCTGAAGGGGGAGTCGGATTGATAATCACTGGATATGCCTATGTGCAACCAAGTGGTAAGCCTCTTCCTCGCCAGACGGGAATAGACAGAGACGATTTAATTCCAGGATTGAGAAAAATCGCAGAGACAGTACATGAACATGGCAATGGTTGCAAAGTTGCGATACAACTGGTCCATTGTGGTCGTCAATCCTTTTTCTTAGAAAAGACCGTAGCTCCTTCTGCCGTTCTTGACCCCCTCAGTAGTAATATGCCACGAGAAATGACGATTGAAGAAATCGAAGAAACCATAGAGGCTTTTGCCGAAGCAGCGAGAAGGGTGAAGGAAGCAGGCTTTGACGCTGTTCAACTCCACGCTGCCCATGGATACCTCTTGAGCCAGTTCTTGTCCCCTCACACAAACAGAAGAACAGACGAATACGGAGGCAGCACAGAAAACAGGATCAAAATTGTTGAAGACATTTACAAAAGGACTGTGGAAAAAACAGGAAAGGATTTTCCCATTTTGATAAAGATGAATGTCGACGATTTTTTGGAAGACGGAATAGACCTGAACGAATCCAGGAAGATCGCACAAAGGCTTTCAAAAATAGGATTCGCAGCCATTGAAACCAGCGGAGGCATGGATGAAACCGCGATACGTGACAAAGAAGAACTTGGCTGGACACCTGCCTATCCCGCGTTTTGCCGAACTAACATCAGGTCTAAAGATAAGGAAGCCTACCATTTACCATACGCTAGAGAAATCAAGAAAGTGATCGATGTACCATTGATTCTGGTAGGTGGAATAAGGTCTCTTGACGTGATTGAAAAAATACTGGCGGAAGGAAGCGCAGATTTCGCTGCCCTATCTCGACCCTTGATTCGGGAACCAGACCTTCCAAATAGATGGCTGAAGGGAACAGGAGGACTAACCGCCGACTGTATTTCATGTAACGGCTGTGTTGGCAGCCTGGTGGAGGGTGGCGTCAGGTGTATCCATAAGGAAATAACTGAACAAGAATCTGCGAGTTAAAACAAAAATTAACCCCGAGACGAGATTTCGAGATACGCAGATTCAGGAAAAGTAGTGAGGACTACTGCGGGAAGGCAAGCCCCAGAAAGAAGGAGTAAATTGCCCGGAAAAATTATCGAAATTGAAACGCATCCCTCCAGATGCGTGGGATGCTTGCTCTGTCAGTTAATATGCTCGTTCAGTTATGAAAAAATGTTCAACCCATCGAAAGCCAGAATAGCGATCGAGCGCGGTGATGACGGTTTCAAAATCAGCTTTACCGATGAATGTACCCTCTGCGGTCGTTGTGCCCAGTTTTGCGTTTATAATGCTTTAGAAGCTAAGAGGTAATTGCATGGAAATTGGTGGCTACGCAGGCAATATCCTTCATGTCGACTTGACCAAAAATGAGGTCAAAAAGGAGCCGGTTGCTCCAGAGCTAGCAAAGGCTTTCATCGGAGGACTTGGATTCAGCGTGAAGCTCGCCTACAAGCACATAAAACCGGGGATAGAGCCGCTCTCCCCCGAAAATACCATTATAATCGGTGCCGGTCCGCTTGTCGGAACGATAGCACCAGGGTCATCAAGAATATACGCGGTAGCAAAATTTCCCATAAACAACGCAATCGGGTGGGCAGGTGGCGGGGGGATGACTTTTGGCACTATGCTGAAGAATGCTGGCTATGACAATGTGGTCATAAAAGGTCGTGCCAGCAGACCCGTTTACCTCAAGATATTTGATGACGATGTCGAGATTTGTGATGCTGGAGAGCTCTGGGGAAGGGGTATCGAAGAAACTTCCGAGCGATTATGGGCTAAATTTGGCTGGCCGGCGGGTATAATCGCCATCGGTCAAGCGGGCGAGAATTCGGTCAGGTTCGCCATGTCCTTTGTGGACAACGCGTCAACGCTTGGCAGAGGCGGGTTCGGAGCGGTGATGGGGTCAAAAAACCTGAAGGCGATTATCGTAAAGGGCACAAAGGGAGTGAGAGTTTCGCATCCCAGGAAGTTTATGAAACTTGTTGATGGGTTGCTCCAGCGGGTAAGGCAATGGGAACACCTCGATGAATGGCATGAATTTGGATTCTGGATAGGTCTGCCCCTTCTGCCCAAAGAAATGTTCTACCAATTGAATAAGAGAAGGTTGAGCTGTATCTCCTGCCCCATAGGTGATAAAGATGTGGTGGAAATCAAAAAGGGGAAATTCAAGGGCTTAACAAAAGTGACCACTACTGCCATTAATTCAGTTGTGCCTCTGTTGTTCGGTCTGCCCCTTGAAGACTCTATCAAATGCATCACTACTCTAGATGATTATGGAATGGATATGTTCGAGTTCTTTTCGGTTGTTAGCTTCGTCAATGAGCTATATGGTCACGGAATGATAACCGGGGAATATATGCAATCGAAAATTGCCTTCGATTTGGAATCCCTTGAAAAATGGGCGGGAAAGATAGCGAATAGGGAAGGGTTTGGAGATATCCTGGCAGAGGGGTTGCCGGGAATTATCGACAAGTTTGGCAAAGAGTCACAGAAGTTTGCTCCTCCGATGTCAAAAGGACTAAGCGTATATTCAGGTCCCACAGGTCCACTACTCTGGGACAGATTTGGCACGATGGAACTCACCCAACTGGTGAATCCGAGGGGTGCACATGTTGCCGCCGGCGGCTCACCAACCTACTATGCCACAAGACCTCTGGAGAAATTCCCGACACATCTCGACAGGATGGGAGTTCCGGAGAGTGCCACGGAAAGAATTTTGCCACAGCCTCACCACTGGCAATGGGGCTTGAAATTCGGGTTGGTCTCCCCGGAGGATAAAGCAGGCCTGAACGTGGGGAGACTGACGAGATATTCGGAGGACTGGCTTAGCGTTTTGGGTTCTTTAGGTGTATGTGCGAGAGCACAGATTAACCGGTTTTATTACGCCAATTTACTGGCGGAGCTTTATTCAGCAGCGACGGGTATCCAGATTGGTAGAGAAGAACTCATGAAGGCTGGCGAAAGAGTCTGGAACTTGCTAAAAGCAGCTAACGTAAGGGAAGGATTTACCAGGAAGGATGATAGCTTTTCTGAAAGATGGCTGGAGGAAAAGTCGCAGTTTGTAGAGTATACTGGAAAAGTAAAGATCAGCGCGGAGATAGCTGACAAGTTTCTGGACGATTATTATGAAGAAAGGGGTTGGGATGTGGAAAGAGGCATACCAACCAGGGAGAAGCTGTTAGAACTGGGGTTAGAAGACGCCGCTGAAGAGGTGGTGAGAGCTGTATTTTGAATTACGTCGAAATCACCGACAGGATTTTTTCATTGAGGGCGAAAACGGCGCCCGATACATTTAATTGAAATTAATCTATCAGGAGGTTCTACCCGATGAGTGAATTGAATTTGCGAGAAGCAGACAAACTGGAAGTTACAGTCTTGGTAGACAATTACACTGATGCAATCTTACTCCAGAGCACAGACGTCGTCAAGCGGCCACTGATTCCTCCTCCCACGCTGCTCCTGGCAGAACATGGATTATCATGTCTCCTTAAAGTCTACGCCGGCACAGAGGAACATCTAGTGCTGTTCGACGCGGCTGTGTCAACGACCTGTTTTTTTCACAATGCAGGCCTTTTACAGGTAGACTCGAGCAAAGTTGAGTCTGTGGCTCTGAGCCACGGTCATTTCGACCATTTTGGAGCTCTGGTAGAATTTCTAAACAGGGCTACAAAGGGAATACCCCTTACCCTCCATCCGGACGCTTTTCTTCAGCGCAGGCTCAATATCCCCGGTATCGCACGCGTGGTAGATTTTCCTGCATTGGATGAAACAGCCGTAAAGAAGACGGGAACAGCGCTTCACAAAGTCAAGGAGGCTTCCACAGTGGCCTCTGACCTCATCCTGGTTTTGGGAGAAGTGGAGCGAGTAACCGATTTCGAGAAGGGCTTTCCCTGGGTTGAAGCGAAAATAGATGACGAATGGGTGGTGGACCCTTTTCGTGATGACCAGGGGCTAGCGGTCAGGGTGAAGGACAGAGGACTGGTAGTCATTGGTGGATGTTCTCACGCCGGCATCATCAATACGGTCAAACATGCCCAGAAAGTTGCTCAAGCGGATAAGGTTCATGCAGTGCTGGGTGGGTTTCACCTCACAGGACCGATTTTTGAGCCAATCATCGGGCCAACTATTGAAGAGATGAAGAAGATAGGACCAGATTTCGTTGCGCCCATGCATTGCACCGGGTGGAAAGCTATCACTCAATTTGCCGAGGAGATGCCGGAGCAGTTCATCCTTAATACTGTAGGCACAACCTATGTCTTCCAATAATCCTGATAACCTATATAAGTAATCAAGCGAAATTCGGTTGAAGTCACGCACTGACTGGGCTTTCATCAGACCCTCATCTACGAATAACGCCCTCACTGCTATGGCGAGACAGTAATGACTTTTTTCGCGATAGCCTCGGGAGTAGATAAGGGCCCTAGCGGCATGAAACATAGCATAGTAGGCTTGGATGGTTGACCATTTGTATCGCTGATTGTCAAAGCCGGCTTTCGCATCTGACAAATCGTTTTGGGCGATTGAAAGCTCTTTGTTGACTAATTCCTTTCCCCTTGGAAAAGCGGTGATTTTCTTGTTCTCAAGACACTGGTTAAAATCCTGGTCCATTTGCTGCCCTTTCCCACAAGACAATACCGTGCTCCACTTCCTCAATGAAAGCTTGCTCCGATTCTCCCG
>JAUWGN010000013.1 GCA_030606385.1 Dehalococcoidia bacterium | reverse complement strand
CTCAATATCTGAGCAGCCGTCCCAGCACTGTGAACAAGCTGACCACCTCTGCCGGGCTCAATTTCAATATTATGGATTAATGTGCCTATAGGAATCAAACCAATAGGTAAGGCGTTTCCTAGCCTTATGTCAACTTCTTCTCCCGCCTCCACAACATCCCCTACCTGAAGACCTAAGGGAGCAAGCATATAACGTTTTTCTCCATCAGCATAATAAATCAATGCGATTCTAGCCGAACGATTAGGATCATATTCAATGGCAGCCACTTTGCCAGGAACGCCAGCTTTATCCCTCTTGAAATCCATGATTCTAAGCTTTCGTTTAGCCCCACCACCACGGTGACGTACTGTTATTACACCACGACTATTCCGCCCCCCTTTCTTCCTCAATGGTAACAGCAATGATTTTTCAGGAACTGTCTTAGTTATTTCCTCAAAACTAGCTTTGACCATACTTCTCCGACCAGGAGAAGTTGGCTTGTAACTTTTTAATGCCACAAATTACCTCCAATTTATATCTAGGGATGTTTCCTCCGCCATCGAGTTTTCTTAAGGAGCTTCCGATGATGATGTTTGGACATCTTCTTTTTTCTCCACTTTACTACCGATCCCACAATTAACTCCGCTTAAACACCTTCAAAGAAACTGATCTTATCACCTGGTCCCAGAGTAATTACTGCCTTTTTCCATGGTGAACTTGTCACTTCTCTCCTGCCCATTCTCTTCGTCTTCCCAGGAATGGTTATCACGTTTACTTTAGACACCTTTACTTTAAACGCCAGCTCCACTGCCTGTTTAATTTGAACCTTATTGGTTTCTTTAGCCACTTCAAAGACATACTTGTTTCCCTCTTGCAGCAATGTAGCTTTCTCCGAGATTATGGGACGTCGTAAAACTTCATAAGGATGCATGCTTAATCACCTTTCTTCCCCAAATTTGCTCAATTTTATGTATTGCAGGAATGGTAACCAATAACTTTTGATGGGAAAGCAAATCAGCTATATTAATCAAAGCCGAAGGCAAAACATCTACACTAGCCAAATTACTAGCTGACTTAACTACATTTGGAGTAGAATCAGTAGTGACAATTAATACTGAAGAATCGATCTCAAACGCCGCCAAGATGTTAGTCATTTCCTTCGTTCCCGGCCTGTCAAAAGTAAACTTTTCCACCACCTTCATATTGCCCTCTCTAACTTTGGCAGAAAGAACACACTTTAAAGCTAGGCGCCTCATTTTCTTAGGCATAGCCTGGTAATATGAGCGAGGGTGGGGCCCAAAAACTATTCCTCCCCCCACGAGAAGCGGTGACCTCAAAGTTCCTCTCCTTGCCCGTCCTGTATGTTTTTGAAAATAAGCTTTCCTCGTGCTTCCACGAACTGCCCTCCTTGTTTTCGTAGATGCAGTGCCTTGACGCTTATTGGCTAACTGCCTCACTAACGCTTGATGAACTACCGCATCATTGAAAGGAAGGTCAAAAATATCATCGCTAATCTCTAGCTGTGTAACAACCTCACCAGATAAACTGTAAACCGGGACTTGCATTTACAACCTCCCTACCTTCTCAACAAACAGTAATCCCTTATTAGCCCCGGGTACAGCACCCTTTAACAAAAGCAGGTTGTGGTTGGAATCAACCTCGATGACCTTGACATTAGGCAGAGTCACTTTCTTCGCTCCCATATGCCCAGCCATACGCATCCCTTTGAACACCCTGCCTGGAAACGTGGTAGCACCGATTGACCCTGGAGCCCGGTGACGGTCAGATTGGCCATGCGTTTTCGGTCCTCCAGCAAAATGATGACGTTTTACTACGCCAGCAAAGCCCTTGCCTTTAGAGAAACCGCTTACGCTTACTAAATCACCTTTCTTCAGAAATCCGACGTCTATCCGCTGACCAGGCTGATATGAGCTAATATCATTGGTCTTGAATTCATGAAGATAATGAACTTTCTCTATACCTTTGAGGTGTCCAGATTGAGGTGAATTAAGATGGCTTGCTTTCCCAAAACCAAGCTGGATAGCATTATATCCATCTTTGCTCTCATCTTTCACCTGAATGACAAAACACGGACCAGCTTCGATAGCAGTTACTGCTACGGCTTCGCCACTGTCTAGAAAAACCTGCGTCATACCTACTTTTTTGCCAATAATACCTTGAACCATCGCTTTATCACAATTTAATATCTACTTGCACTCCAGAAGGTAAGTTAAGTTGACTTAAAGCGTCTATAGTTTTAGAGCTAGGTTGTAGGATATCTATTAATCGCTTATGTGTGCGAATTTCAAATTGCTCCCTGGAATCTTTGTCAATATTTGGGGAGCGAATAACACAAAACTTCTCTATTTTTGTAGGCAAAGGTATAGGACCAACAACTATAGCTCCAGTGCGTTCCACAGTATCCACTATCTGTTTTACCGACTGATCAACCAGTCTATGGTCAAAACCTTTTATTTTAACCCGAACTTTCTGGTTGCTCATCTATTTCACCACCATTTCAGCCATATGCTGTCTGGCTAAATCGTCAGGTAATTCCTGGTAACGGCAAAACTCCATAGTGTAATTGGCTCTTCCCTGGCTAAGTGACCTTAAATCTCCAGCGAAACCGAAGGTTTCTGCTAAAGGAACATAGCAGCGAATGATGCAAAGTGTCTCGTGGGTCTCAATACTCTCAATATGAGCTCTTCTCGAATTCACATCACCCAAAATCTCCCCTAGAAATTGATCTGGGGTAACTATTCCTACCTTCATGATTGGTTCGAGCAGAATGGGCCTAGCCTTAGCTACGCCGTTCTTCACTGCAATAGACGCTGCTACGTTAAAAGCTAAATCAGAAGAATCAACCTCATGGAAACTACCATCACATAGGATCACTTTGATATCCACCACAGGATACCCAGATACTCCACTTTGTAAAGCTGCTCGGACACCGGCCTCTATGGCATGAGTGAATTCCCTAGGTATAACCCCACTTCGGATTTGATCGAAAAAGGCAAAACCACTACCTCTTTCACCTGGCTCTAGCCCAAGCCAAACGTGTCCATATTGCCCTTTACCACCAGATTGACGAACAAATCTCCCTTCCGATTCTACCGAGATGGTTATTGTTTCTTTGTAAGCTACTTGTGGCCTACCAACGTTTACCTTTACTCCAAATTCACGAGAGGCACGCTCCGTGAGAACCTCAAGATGAAGCTCGCCCATGCCCGAGATAATAGTTTGACCGGTCTCTGAATCCTGGTAAAACTTAAACGTTGGATCTTCATCTGTGAGTTTGTTCAAAGTATCATATAATTTATCCTGATCAGCTTTGCTCTTAGGTTCAATTGCCATGGAAAGCACCGGCTCAGGAAAACGTATAGACTCAAGGAGCAAGGGAGAGGTAATATCACAAATAGTATCACCAGTGAACGTCTTCCTAAGTCCAACAGCAGCTATAATGGTGCCAGTGTCAGCTTCATCGATTTCCTCCCGCCGATTAGCATGCATAAGATACAGCTTTCCCACCCGTTCCCTCTCATCTCTAGTGGCGTTAAGAACCTGTGCCCCGGCTTTTACTTCTCCTGAGTACACACGGAGATAACTCAATCTGCCCATAAACGGGTCAGAGACTGTTTTAAAAACCAGCGCTGCAAAAGGATCCTTATCATTAGGCCGACAGGCAATTCTTGCCCCGTCACTAAGTCTCATTGCGGGAATGGGAGGAATATCCAGAGGCGAAGGGAGATAATCAGCAACAGCATCAAGCAGAGGACGTATTCCTTTACCTCGCACAGCACTACCACAAAGAACAGGAACTACTTGATTAGCTATGGTTGCCCTTCTTATAGCAGCCTTTAGTAATGAGACTGGAATATCTTGACCTTCGAGATACATTTGCATAATCTGATTATCACTTTCAGCTAATTTCTCAATTAATTTTTCACGGTACTCAGTCGCTATGGCTCTATCACTCTCCGGAATACTTTCCACTACAGGCATTAAATCAGGATTGTCAGGAAAGGTGATAGCTTTATTCTCCACAAGGTCAATAACTCCCCGGAAAAGATTTTCAACACCTAGAGGAAGCCCTATGGGCAATGGTTTAGCTTGAAGCCGCTCTTCTACCATCCTTACGACATGATAAAAGTCAACACCAACCTTGTCCATCTTATTCAGAAAACAAAGCCTGGCTACATTATATTTATCCGCCTGACGCCATACTGTCTCCGATTGAGCCTCAACACCCGCTAAAGCATCAAGTATCACGATGCCACCATCCAAGACACGGAGAGCACGTTCTACTTCAGCGGTGAAATCTACATGCCCAGGAGTATCAATAATATTGATGCGGCAACCGCCCCAATAGCAAGTAGTGGCTGCCGAAGTAATGGTAATGCCACGCTCACGCTCTTGTTGCATCCAATCCATGGCCGCAGTGCCTTCGTCCACCTCGCCAATCTTGTAAGTACGCCCTGTGTGGTAGAGTATCCTCTCTGTGGTGGTGGTTTTGCCAGCGTCTATATGGGCGATAATCCCCATATTGCGTATCTTTTCTAAAGGAAAAGTTCGTGACACACCCACTCCTCACCAACGATAATGTACGAAGGCCTTGTTAGCTTCAGCCATCCTATGAACCTCACTGCGCCTCTTAACCGCCACACCTTGATCTTGAATGGCATCAATCAACTCGGCAGCTAGCTTTTGCCCCATTGACTTATCATGACGTGCTCTAGCTGCAGTAACTAACCATCTCATTGCAAGTGAACGCCCTCTATTTTCTTCTACTTCTACAGGAACCTGATATGTAGCCCCACCGACACGCCGCGGCTTAACCATAACAGATGGTGTGACACTCCTAAGCGCCTGCTCTAAAACTTCCACAGGGCTACTATTTGCTCGTTCACTGGCAAGCGACAGAGCATCATAAACAATGCGCTCCGCAGTGGCTTTCTGCCCACGCAGCATGAGTTTATTGATGAATTTAGACACAATAACACTTCCGTATTTGGCGTCAGGAGAAATTTCTCTTTTTACTACCTTACTACTTTTTCTCGGCATATGACACCTTATTCACCCTTAGCCCGCTTAGTACCATATCTGCTACGACCCTGTTTCCGATCAGCCACCCCTTCAGTATCCAAGGTACCACGAATAATGTGGTAGCCGATTCCAGGAACATCCTTGACTCTACCACCACGGATCAAGACCACTGAATGTTCTTGTAAATTGTGCCCTTCACCAGGAATATAAGCAGTCACTTCCATTCCATTAGTTAGCCTCACATAAGCAACTTTACGTAGCGCCGAATTTGGTTTCTTAGGAGTAACAGCCTTAACCTGAATGCAGACTCCTCGCTTCTGAGGTGAACCTCGAGTCCATCTAGTCCTGCCTTTTATAGCATTATAGCTGAAATGCAACGCTGGAACTCTGGTTCGTTTACCAGGTTTCCTGCGTCCCTTGCGGACAAGCTGATTAACAGTCGGCATTTCTATGACCTTCCTATGTTCTACACTACTTAACTTGTTCTAATTATAGCATGAGTTCAACTGGGTAGCCTTTGTTAACTACTTAACTTACTCCTCAAGTATAGCACAACAAACGTACAATTTAGCAAACAAGGCTAAATATGTCAACTTATGTAACTAAATACTTTGAAGTTTAACATGCCGAGAGGCTATAATGCCCGAAACAAAAGCAACAACATGCACGAATTCAACGCCATTCTTACGCGAGTTTCAAAACCTGCCCGATATACTGGAGGCGAGTGGAATAGCATAGTCAAGAATTGGAAGACCACGCCGATTAAAATTGCCTTATGCTATCCCGAAATTTATGAAATTGGCATGTCCAACCTGGCAATAGCTATCTTGTATGACATACTCAATGAACAACCAGATGTTTTGGCGGAGAGGGTTTTTGCTCCATGGACAGATATGGAAGTAGTGCTGCGAGAAGGCCACATCCCTCTTTTCAGTTTAGAATCAAAACACAGGCTAAGCGAATTTGATGTTATCGGCTTTTCACTAGGCTATGAGCTTACTTACACTAACGTATTGAACATCCTAGACTTAGCCAAAATTCCGCTATTCAATTATCACAGGGATAACTCCCATCCCCTGATAATAGCTGGTGGTAGCTGTGCTCTTAATCCTGAGCCCATGGCTGATTTCATTGATTTGTTTGTCATCGGTGAAGGTGAGGAAATAATTGTCGAGCTGCTAAAGGTCTTCCGAGGATATAGAGAGGACAAAGAAGAAATGCTGCGACAAGCCGCCAAATTGCCAGGCGTTTATGTGCCTCGTTTTTATCAAATACATTACAACAAGGACGGCATTGTAAGTAGCATTATCCCTACGCTCCCTGAAGCTAAGCCAAAAATCGAGCGCAGATTAGTAGCTAAATTACCCCCTCCAGTTAGAAAGCCGGTGCTTCCTTACATTGAGGTAATACACGAGCATGGAATTATAGAGATTCAGCGAGGTTGTACTGGCGGTTGTCGATTTTGCCAAGCCGGGATGATCTACCGTCCTGTCCGAAAACGCCCACAACAACAAATAGAGGAAACTGTAGCCGAATTGTCAAAATATTGCGGATATAATGAAATATCTCTGCTTTCTTTAGACACCGGAAGCTATATTGACATTGAAGCCCTCGTTAATAAATTAGCGAATCAGTATTATACGGACCACCTTAGCTTATCTCTACCCAGCTTACGCCTGGATTCGGTCACGCCAGAGTTAACTGAATTACTAATAAGGCCACAACACAAAATAACTTTGACCTTTGCTCCCGAAGCAGGAAGTGAAAGATTACGCCGTGTAATCAACAAGAATATTCCTGAACAGGTTACGTTAGAAACGTTAGCCGCCCTAAATAAAGATTGGATAAATCTAAAGTTATACTTCATGATCGGATTGCCCAGCGAGACCCTTGATGATGTAAAAAGCATTATTGAGCTCATTGCCAAAATAGGTCGTCTATGCCGAAAAAGCAGACTACATATCAGTATATCTATTCTGGTTCCCAAGCCGCATACTCCTTGCCAATGGATAGGACAGGAAACAGAAGAGAAACTATTGCCTAAATATGAAATATTGAAACGAGGATTAAACCAACTAGGGATAAAATTTCCTTGGCTCAACCTCAAAGCCAGCCAAATAGAAGCAGCTTTATCCATGGGCGACCGCCGCTTAAGCAAGGTTATCTATCGCGCCTGGCAACTAGGATGCAAATTTGATGCCTGGAGCGAATATTTCAATCACCAAAAATGGGTTAGCGCTTTTGAAGAGCATGGACTTGATATCTCGTTCTATGCTAATCGGAGACGAACAGTTGATGAAACATTACCCTGGGACCATATTGATACCGGAGTAACTAGAAAGTTCCTTGAAACGGAATATCACAACCTTTGGCAAGCAAAGGAAACGCCAAATTGTAGCCACGGAAAATGTAATGCTTGTGGTTTACAACGATGGTCAATTGCTTGTCGTGAAAAATACAAGACAGGTATTACAAACCCGATCTTGTTAACAGACTGATTCATTATCACGAAATTTACAAAGCCGATGGTCCCTTTGCTACCCTGTGGGCCCAATAAACCCGATGAAAGGCGGGTGTAATGCAATATTACGAGAATTTTGGGGTATCACCCGTGGGAGAACAACAACCGCTGGTATGTCAACTGTGTTGATGAATGTAGGTCGACTGGTAGCCCCTTACCGGATCACTGTCTACCTCTTTTGCACTGATCATGCATAGAACACTACAAGGCAGCGATGGAAACTACTTCATCATCGTCGCTCAGCACCATCAGACGTACACCCCGACCATTTCTGCTTTGAACTGAGACTTGTTTCATGGGGATACGCACTATATTGCCACTAGTTGATAACATCACCAGATAGTCTTCATCTTTATTTACAAGCCTAGCTGCTACTATCTTGCCTATCTTGTCACTAGCTCTATGAGCTCTAAGCCCTTTGCCACCCCTCTTATGAACAGAATAATGTTCCAGCAAAGTTAATTTGCCAAATCCTTTCTCGCTCACTGTAAGCAAATATGCGTCAGGAGAGACAATATCCCCGCCGATAACCTGAGCACCATCCAAGCGAATACCTCGAACACCGCCACTAGTCCTTGAAGCACATCTTAAGCTGTCTACCTTGAACCTGGTAGCCTGCCCATTCTCGCTTACCAAAATGACATCATCTGCGTTAGTAGCTATTCCAGCTGATATTAGCTCATCTCGATTATCAAGTCTCATACCTATAATGCCTTTCTTTCTGACCTTAGCAAACTTCTGTAAAGAAGTTTTTTTAATCATGCCAGCTTTGGTAGTCACCACCAGGAACTTATCTGATGCAAAATCCACTGCAGCTACCATTGTCGTTACCTTGTCCTTTAAATCGATAAGCAATAAGTTGACCAGCGCAGTCCCCTTGGTACCCCGAGACAAACCTTCAGGGATTTCGTAGCACTTGAGCGAATAAACTTTTCCAGAAACGGTAAAGAAAAGCAAGTTATCATGGGTATCAGCTACTAAGATGTGCTTGATAGAGTCAGCTTCACGAGTTGCCATCCCCATGACTCCTTTTCCACCACGATGCTGCAAACGATATATGTTAACCGGAACTCTCTTAATAAATCCTTGATTAGTTAAGATAATCACCACTTTTTGGTGAGGAATAAGCTCTTCTTTACGAAATTCAACTGCTTCCTCCTCACTAATCATAGTCCGCCGGCGATCACCATACCTCGATTTCAATTCAGCAATGTCTTGCTGAATAAGGAATGATACCTTCTTGGGATTAGCCAATAGATCTTCTAAGTAGGAAATATTGCTTATTATGTTCCTGTATTCCTCATCCACCTTCTCCCGCTCCAGGTGAGCCAACCGGCGAAGTGGCATGTCAAGAATAGCTTGTGCCTGAATCTGCGATAAGCTAAAAACTGATGCTAGCTTGATACGGGCAGCCTCAACCGTCTCACACTCCCGAATTGTGTTGACTACTTGCTCAAGATTATCCAAGGCGATTTTAAGTCCCTCAAGTATATGTGCCCTCTCCCTGGCTTTTTGAAGTTCAAACTGAGAACGCCTGGTGATAATTTCCCGACGAAAATCAATGTAACAAATCAGAGCCTCTTTAAGATTAATAAGCTTAGGTTGCCCATTAACCAAAGCTACCATATTAATGAAAAAGGCAGTCTGCATTGCAGTGTTCAGGTAAAGATTATTAATCACTTGCTGGATAGGCGCCTCTTTCTTAACTTCAATAACAATTCGCATACCTTCTCTATCTGATTCATCCCGTACTTCGCTAATACCATCAATCTTCCTTTGCTTAACTAGCTCAGCTATCTTCTCCACTAAAGCTGCTTTATTCACCTGATAAGGAAGCTCAGTGATAATTATCTGCCCTCTACCTCCCTTGGTGGTCACCTCGTTAACTTTAGCCCGAACCACAACTTTTCCCTGCCCAGTGGTACAGGCATTCCTCATTCCCTCAACGCCTAAAATAACCCCACCGGTAGGGAAGTCAGGCCCCTTAATAAACTCCAGAAGTTCCTCCACAACAGCATCAGGGTTGTCAATCAAATAAGTGATGGCATCACATACTTCAGCAAGATTATGTGACGGTATATTAGTTGCTATGCCCACAGCTATACCTGCAGAACCATTAACCAACAGATTGGGTAATCTTGCTGGCAAGACGGAAGGTTCTTTAAGCGAAGCATCAAAATTAGGAACGAAGTCAACAGTATCTTTGTCAATATCAACCAGCATCTCCTGTGCAATCTCAGTGAGCCTAGCCTCCGTGTATCGCATCGCTGCTGGTGGGTCATTATCGACACTGCCAAAATTACCTTGTCCATCAATTAAAACGTATCTCAAGGAAAAATCCTGTGCCATCCGCACCATACTTTCATAAACGGGAGCATCACCATGAGGATGATATTTACCCAAAACCTCCCCGACAATTCGAGCACTTTTCTTATGTGGACTATTATGGCCTAGCCCTAACTCATTCACGGCGTAGAGAATACGTCGTTGCACTGGCTTCAAGCCATCCCGTACATCAGGCAATGCTCGCGACACAATAACGCTCATAGCATAGGCAAGATAAGAGCTCTTCATCTCCTCTTCGATATTAATAGGCTTTACTGTCCCTACTGCCATTGCGTCTTACTCTCCTCTGTTCCTCATTCGATACCCTCGACCACCGAGAAACCATCCGGCAAGATTTCTTCAGAGGAATCCTCGATGTCCTCGCCAAAATGATCGACGTCTTCCATTGCCCCTTGTTCCTTATCAGCAACATTTCGTCTCAGCAATCTTCCTGTAGCATAAGAATGGGAAGACTTTGCGCTTTCACCTGGGAAAGAAGGAACACCACTCTGCTCAGGATGTTGATATACCTCTTTAATTATCACCTGCATTTTGTCTGCTTCCATACCAAAAATGGCAGCCACATACTTATTGCCACCCTTTATCAGCTTCGTGAGGCGTGAATTATGTTTAGGTTCTACCTCGCCGAGATACACCCCATCACCGCTCTTAACGACCAACCGCTGTCCTTCTACGTCCAACTGTACCTGGTCACCCTGAGCTACTATAACTAATACCTCGCTTGAGGCTAAATTATGAAGGTTTACTATTCCAGACTTGGTTGATTCAGTAACAAAAAGCTCAGGGATAATTTTGCTGAGTCTATTAGCAGAACTTACGTTAGACTTTGGTAGATTATCCAAACGAGCAATATTTTTCTTAGCAATAGGATTATCCGGTGTAAGTTCCAATGTCTTAAGATAAGCTTCCTTTGCCTGAGCAAATTCCCCCAATTCTGTCAAAGCTCTGCCAAGACGATTATAAGATTTAATATCGTCAGGAAATCTTTCAAGCATATCCCTGTTTAATTTGACAGCTTCTTCCCAGCGTCCCTGGACGGCCAAATTTATCGCTTCACTACTTAATCGTTGCCTTTGTAAAGCTTCCTCTTCCCCCAATTGATAAGGCATCTTTGATCACCTCATACAACAATAGTAGTATAAGCAGCTTTCCATAGCAAATGCACTCATTTACTCTGCAAACTCACGGTAAATAGCCGAGAATAAATAGGTCCGGCAGGTGTTAGCTGACTCTTCATCAAATTAATAGAATTTACAGTAATATGGCCTTTGCTCTCAAATTTGGTAGAGGTCAATAAGCGCCCAAGGCCCTTTCTATCACTCAACGAGGCATTATCCCTGACCCGTGCTAGTGTCAAGTGTGGTACAAATGATTGATTCTCTCTAGCAAAGCCTAAACGAACAAGTTTGGAATCCATCGTCCGCTGTAACTCTAAAAGCTTGTCTGTCTCGCCGCTGATACCCACCCAGATAACACGCGGCTGCTCCATTTTCGGGAAGGCTCCTAAACCCGAAATCTCTAATCGAAACGGAGAGACTCCACGAACAGCTTCCCTCATAGCTTCAGTTATCTCAGTTATCTGCTTGACAGCGACGTTACCTAAGAATTTTAAGGTCAAATGAACATTCTCAAAGTCCACCCACTTAACGAACGGCTGCCTGGCATCCATCAGTCTATCACCTAACTGCGCTAGGTCAGACTTAATTTCACCAGGCAACTCGATAGCGATAAAAGAACGAATCCTCTCGTGCTCAGATGTCAAGCTTCTCCCTTTTTAGCATAGGTTAATTCAACCACCACTGTACTTATAGTCTTAATTTTAGCTTCAATCATAATTTTTTGAAAATATTCCGTTTATCATATAGACATTATGAATCATCT
>JAUWGN010000126.1 GCA_030606385.1 Dehalococcoidia bacterium | reverse complement strand
ATGGGATTAAAATCACCCGATGCCTCAGCATAGAGATTAATTTTCTCCTGGGTGATATGTCTTACCACAGGATTAAGAGCCTTCCCTTCTTGAATCTCTGTTAGCATTTCTTTCCTAGGCGGGCAATGCTATAGTTGCCCTCCCCGATTGCACCTTCTCTTTGCTTTTGTCAAAAACCTCGATCTCCAGGATTAACATACTCATCTTGCCCCGAGCTATCTTTTGTGCCACTCCTATGTGACACTCTATAGTGGCGCCAATGGACACCAGTTTGAAAAACTCTAATTCTTGTGAAGCATGTATAGCGATAGTGCCAGGTGGCAGGGGAATAGACCCTGTCATAGCAGCTATGGCACAGGCTGTAATGGCCAAAGGGGGAACAAATCCATCACCAGCGCTATCCACAGCCTTGAGATATTTGGAGACGAAGGAGGCACTCAATTCATAGACGGCAGGAGGAAATTTGTAACCGGGTGTTAGCCCTTCATAGGTTATGGTTTTGTCAGGCATTTGACCAGTTCCTGATACATCGGTACACTATGTATATTACATTATACACTGCCCCTGATTATTGTCAATATCTTCCTACTATTATCTATCCCCACCGATTGATAATGGACTTTGGCATCGGCGGAATTAACTTAAAATCAACCTGTCACACACAGGATACCCTGACCAATGGGAGACGTAAGTAAAGAAAAGGCTATTGAGCAAAGTTTGTGAACTGCACCGGCTTCCCATTTGGTTTGTTTCAAAATGGGCTCGGCAGGATTCGAACCTGCGACCAACCGGTTATGAGCCGGTCGCTCTGCCACTGAGCTACGAGCCCGCTCTTCTACCCACGAAAAGTTTCACCTTTCATGGTAACCAATATTGTGTGGAGCGGGAGACAGGACTCGAACCCGCGACACCCTGCTTGGAAGGAGTGGCCACAGAAAATAATAAGAGTTTTTAGTGCACCAGATATTCATATCTTTACGTACTTGATGTATAGAAGATCTCTAGTTTTACTCAAGTTCAGATGCCTCCCTTTTGTACCATTATACAGCACCATCGATGGAATTGCCATAAAATCTGGGTTAAAAAGCTTACAAAATTGTGACATTTTGTAAGATCAAACTGCCCCCCGGTCTCTGCCAAATTGAGGCTTCTGCCCCAGGTTCCCTCAAGATGACGTTCAGGCAGATATTTAGTGTTTATAAACTGTGTATTTCACTCAGGCAGGTTGTCGAGGTGTGATTACAAACCGGCAAATATTAACTAAACCTCTATAGGACCTTCTATTTCTTGAAATGCGATGTGTTTCTTCAAATCCCTACCCAGCTTGACCCCTTCCCGGAACGCCGCCAGATTCGACTGGATAGTTCCCTGAGGCATCCTTTTAGCAATGGCTTTATGGATAGAGTGGGTAGAAAACCAGGGGCAGAAAGGTGCCAATACCCCCACAGCCAACATATTGGCAAATTTCTGCTCTTTATATTTATTTTGAGACAACCTGGAAAAAGGCGCTCTTACTACATTCACCCAAAATACACTATTCACCAAATCAGCGTCTACTATGACCAAGCCCTGAGGCTTCATATCGCGCAGGTTTTCGTCACAAGCCCTCTGATTGAAGGCCAGTAATATGTCCAAGCCCAGCGTCTTGGGATAATCTATTTGGGCATCGCTGATGATTACCTCTGAGACCGAAGTCCCGCCGCGGGCTTCGGGACCATAGTTTTGACTTTGGATAACATAGTATCCCTTAAAGATACCTGCTTCAGCTAGGATGATTCCTGCTATTATGATTCCTTGTCCCCCGCTGCCGGCAATCCTTATTTCATAGCGCATTGTCTTCCAACCTGCATTTCGCTATCAGTTCTTCATACATTTCATGGTATGTCGGCACCTTTCTATCTACCAGCACGCCAATTACTATTTTTTGTCTAAGCTCTTCCTCCCCAAGGTCCTTTGCTTTCTCTACTCGTACTGCGTTGTCTCTTTGCCACTTCATCATTTCCACTGGCGATTCCAAGCCTATCTCCCGACCAAAGTACGTCGTACAATGAGAGACGACTTCAACCACGGAAAATCCTTCCTTACCAATAGCCATCCCGATTATTTCTTCAAGGAGGCGAGTGTGATAAACAGTAGACCGTGCCACAAAGGTGGCTCCAGCTTCCCTGGCCAGTCCACAGATATCAAAGGGGGATTCTAAGTTTCCGTAGGGAGAAGAGCTTGTCTTTAGCCCAAAAGGGGTAGTAGGAGAAAATTGCCCGCCAGTCATGCCATATGTTTGGTTGTTGATGACTATTGAGGTAATTCCAACGTTCCTTCTAGCGGCATGTATAAAATGGTTCCCCCCGATAGCGGTAGCATCCCCGTCCCCCATAACTACAATTACTTTGAGAGATGGATTGGCCAGTTTTATCCCGGTAGCAAAGGTAAGCGCTCTGCCATGGGTAGTATGCAAAGTATTGAAGTCAACATATGTTGGTAATCGGCCGGAACACCCTATCCCAGAAATAAGGACGATGTCGTCCTTACCATACCCACCGCCATCAATGGCTCTGATGAGTGCACCGAGCAGGATACCAATACCACAACCGGGACACCAGATATGCGGGAACCTCTTACTCGAGCGAAGGTATTTATAAATCAGATGTTCACGTTCTTTCAAGGGTAAATATCCTCCAAGCTTCTCAGTATCTCTTCGGGGGAAATCATAGTTCCATCTACTTTATTTAATGTCACTATTTCACATCCTCCCTGACTAACTCTCTTGACCTCCCGTGACAGTTGCCCCATGTTCATCTCAGGGACAAGCACCTTTGCCGAGCTCTGCAAAAACCTTATTACAGTATGGCGCATGAATGGCCAGAGCACTTTAAGCTTGATTAGTCCTACCTTTAGCCCTTTTTCTCTGGCTTCCTTTACTGCGTGTAGCGCTGACCTAGCTACCGAACCATAAGCGATAATAGTGACCACGGAATCGTCAGCCTGGTACGAATCGAACCATTGAAGGAGGTGGAAATCTTTGGAAATCTTGCTGAAAAGACGGTCAATGAGGGTTCTTACTTCATCACTACGTGTCGTTGGGTAACCCCGTATATCGTGGGCTAAACCCGTTACATGATAACGGTATCCCTCACCGAAGGCAGGCATGGGAGGTACGCCTGTCTGTCTACCATCGTAGGGCGTGTACCACTCCGGAGGAACGTTAGGTTTACGTCTCTCCTCAATAACTAGCTCGTCGCTTGGTGGAAGAATAACGCTTTCCCGCGTATGAGCGGTTACCTCGTCCGTCAGTAATATCACCGGAATGCGATACCTTTCTGAAAGGTTGAAAGCTTTTATGGTAAGGTCAAAGAACTCGTATGTTGACGAAGGACAGAGGACGATTATTGGGTGGTCGCCATGGGCTCCCCAGCGTGCCTGCATAACATCGCCCTGGGCCGGTAGAGTAGGCAGCCCAGTGCTAGGACCGCCTCGCATCACATCCACTATCACACAAGGAACCTCTGCCATACAGGCGAAGCTTATATGCTCCTGCATCAAGGAGAACCCCGGGCCACTGGTAGCAGTCATGCTTTTGAGCCCCGCTAGGGAGGCTCCAATTACTGCTCCCAAACTAGCGATCTCGTCTTCCATCTGGATGAAGACGCCACCCGCTTTGGGAAGCTGCCGGGACATTTGCTCCATGATTTCAGTAGCTGGCGTAATTGGGTAGCC
>JAUWGN010000090.1 GCA_030606385.1 Dehalococcoidia bacterium | reverse complement strand
AATTTCCCAGGCAGTATAGGGAAGCTGCGTAGATGTGACTTCCATACATCCGGTAGACATAGCAACAATTACATTCCTGCCCAAAGCTTTCATTACAAGCTTCACTGCTAGAGCCTCAGCGCACCCTGAACAGGCACGATGTCCGGGTGTAAAGCCCTGTCTCTTTGTTACTAAACGAGGTGCATATATACCTAAAGTCTCCATTACTTCACCCTAAAAATTGTACCAATCTTTTGGGAACCCATTATTCCCTTACTCCGAATATTTCAAATTCCTCAAACTTTCCCTGTTCGGCTTTACCCATCCCTCGATGAATCATATTTCGGAATCCCTCGACTGAGATATCTCTGCCACCCAATCCACCGATAAAGCCAATGATTTGTGGCCTCTTTTTTAGATGGTATAGAGCAGCCTTTACTTCAGAGCAAACAGGACCTGGCCCACCAAAGGAGATAGCACGGTCAAGAACAATGAGCAGCTTTGCTTGAGTTACTGCCCGACGAAATTCGTGGAACGGAAATGGTCGCCATAGCCGTAATCTTACTAATCCTACCTTTTCCCCAGCCTCTCTTAATTCATCTATGGCTTCCATGGCTACCTCGCTGAAGCTGCCCATGGTCAGTAGCAAAACATCGGCATCATCAGCTCGATACATTTCCACGGGGAGGTAATCACGTCCAAAGAGCTCTCCAAATCCTCGCCATGCTTGTAAAATCACCTTCATGGAATTTCTTAGAGCTTCGTCCTGGCTTTTCTTGGCCTCGGTATAAAGATCAGGAGTCGCAAAGTCACCCATAGTTGATGGGCTACTTGGATTCAGAGTGTAACGAGGGTGAAACTTAGGTAGAAATTTATTCACCTCTTCAACCTCAGGAAGCAAAACAGGCTCAATGACATGTGACAGGTGGAAACCATCAATGTGAACCATAGTAGGAAGGAGAACTGCAGGGTCTTCAGCAACACGGAAAGCACATATGGTTAAGTCAAATGCCTGCTGAGCATTTTCAGCAAATATCTGAATCCAGCCAGTATCCCTGACAGCCATGACGTCAGAGTGATCCCCCCAGATACTCAGCGGCGATGATAGAGCCCGATTGCAGACTGACATGACTATGGGTAACCGCATTGATGAAGCCACATACAATACCTCGTGCATTAGCTCCAAACCTTGACCGGCGGTGGCAGTGAATGTTCTAGCACCAACTGCTGAAGCGCCAAGGCAACCACTCATCGCTGAGTGCTCTGATTCAACGGGTATGTACTCTGCATCCAGTTCACCATCAGCAATGAGTTGTGCAATGCGCTCCACGATATGAGTTTGAGGTGTGATGGGATAGGCCGAAGTAACATCAATGCTTGCCATTTTCACTGCCTCAGCAATGGCAAAGGAGGATTCAAATCCTACTCTTCTCATTCTTCTATCTCCTCAACCATCGTTATTGCCTGTGTCCAGCACTCACGGGCACAAATGCCACATCCTTTACAATGATAAAGGTCAGCTTCGAAGTAGCCGTCCTCGTTCTGGTTAACACAGTCTTCCGGACAGAAAAGAGAACAGATACCACACTTGATGCATCGGTCATGGTTAAATACAGGACACTGTGCTCTCCAATCTCCAGTGCGGTAGCTTCTGGCATTTCCTGGCTCAGTTACCACAGATCCGGGAGCTAGTTCCCGCCACGAGGGCCATGATTCTTTCACATATGCCCTTTCAATCCTCTCGGAAGCAGGGATTAGCTCAGCAATGGAAACTTCTTCATACGCCCTTTTGCAAGCTTCGATGTTCCTCTGTGCCAGCTTTCCAAAGCGTTCCTTTATTGGTTCCAATAAAGAATCTAGCTTAATTGTATCCGTTGACTTTACCAAAGCTCCTAACATGGTGGTATTCACAATAGGCACCTTTAGTAACTCCAATGCAATGGCTGTAGCATTGACTACTGCCAAACGCCACGGCCCCCCAAGTTCTAACTTTATATCAGCTAACTTCTTCGAGCTATTTACTATTAGCGTGCCGCCATCTTTAAGCCCGGAGGTAACATCAATTATGCCAAGCAAACCAGGGTCTAGCACCACTACGATGTCGGGTTGAGTTACCGCTGACCTTACTCGGATATGTTCGCTCTCGCTTATACGATTGAAAACCAGAACAGGAGCCCCTCTTCTTTCGGGACCAAAGCTGGGAAAAGCCTGAGCAAACTTACCTTCTTCTATCGCTGCTAACGCTATAAGCTCCGCCGAAGTTACTGCGCCCTGCCCTCCCCTGCCATGCCAACGAATTTCAGTAAGTTTACTCACTTGCATTAATTACCTTACATACCCCTGAAGGGATTTGAACCCTTGCACCTGGCTCCGGAGGCCAGCGCTCTATCCTCTGAGCTACAGGGGCATATTAATCTTAGTAGTTTATCACAAGCCAGCGCTCCAGGTGAATAGAGCATAAGCTCCAAGGATATAAAGCGCGATTAACACCGGGGCATACCAACTTGCGACAGCAAAAGTCTTGCGCTTTTGCCGAAATCTGACTCCAGTAATAACAACGAGGCTCATCATTACTACTGTTGCTGCAGTAACAAGGTGAGAATTCGACGCTAAGGAAAGCACAGAGCCCTGCCTATATGCAATGTCGACAGGAGCAACGATGGCGATGTTGAACATGTTGCTTCCTAATATATCAGCAATTGCCATGTCTATGGCGCCTAACCTCAGTGCAGCGATAGCAACCACTAGCTCAGGCATAGAAGAGCTGATTGCCAGAAATAAACTCCCCACGAAACTAGCACTCCAGCCGGTAACTTGGGCAATTTCATCTCCTATAAACGATAGCCATATCCCAGCGCCAATGACTGCCATGGCAGCCAGCGTGAACCTGAGATATACCGTCCTTGCTGAAATACCCTCGTATTGGGCAGGGCTGGCTTGTGGCGAGGATGGCTGGTGACTTCGCTCAAAGCGAAATATCTGCCACAGCGCTACCAGATAGACTATGAATATGATGATGCTCGGGAGTCCTATCCCCCCCAAATCTAATCCAGAAAATCTTTGTCCAGCAAAAATGCCGCCTGCGGCGATAGCGATAAGCAGTATCCCCCAGCCAGCCGATAGCATGTGCTCCGAGCTTGCCTCGCTTAAAATTGGAGTACGCCGATGCAGAATATCTAGCAAAGCCAGGATGGCCAGATTAATGGCGCAGCTTCCAAAGAGGGTGCCTACAGCCAGGTCAGGAGAATCAACCAGGGCAGCAGCGCTTACCCCGGTGACCAGTTCGGGCATAGAGGTGACTGCAGCAAGAAGCAACAGCCCTATCCAGATCCGTCCCACACCCGTCTTCTCGGCAATAGCATCCCCATACCGAACTGCCTTTGTTCCTGCGAACAGGATGATGATAAGACATAGAACAAACTTGAACCAGACCAATGCAGGGCAATCATACTACATAGAGGACAAGCATATAAAGCACATGACCACAGTGTCTTATATGAGGTATAATTTATTAGTTCCGTTGGGGAGAGGTGATCGAGTGGTTTATGGTGCCGCTCTCGAAAAGCGGTGGGCTGAAAAATGCCTCGTGGGTTCGAATCCCACCCTCTCCGCCAAGCATCCATAAGGAGAATACTATGAACTACATTGGCACTGACACCAAGGAAGGAATTATCAGGCGCTTCTCGGAATATGTATCTTCCGGAAAGGTTGATTTTCTTACCGGCGTTGGGATTGATTTTGTCTTCGGACGAAGAGAAGGACCATACGTATGGGATGCAACAGGTTCCAGACGGCTCATTAACTGTCACTGTAACGGTGGCGTCTTCAACTGCGGAAAAACAGAAAAATTGGTGTGTTGACAAACCACCCTCTCTGGATTAAGGTTTAAATACCTATAGTCCTAACATGCTAAGAAATTCTTCAATTAGAGAGTTTTGCAATTGGCTCATAGGAATAAAAACTAAAATATAAAATAGGAGGTTAGGCTTTATGGTATCAATCGAGAGATCAAAGATTAACGAAATTACGGAACGGGAAGAGTCACGCTATGTAGCAAAACGACCAAAATCACAGGCATTATTTGAGAGAGCAAAAAAATCGCTCCTTGGGGGTGTCCCGATGACCTGGATGAATGTTTGGCCAGGGGCTTTTCCCATCTTTGTAAAGGAAGGGAAGGGAACCTATCTGACAGATGTGGATGGCCATCGTTATCTTGACCTGTGCCTTGGGGATACAGGATCGATGTTCGGATACTCGCAGACAGCAGTGTTCGAAGCAATAAAGGATCAGATGCCCAGAGGTATGGCCCATATGCTTCCCACGGAAGACTCTATCTGGGTCGGGGAAGAATTGAAGAGACGCTTCAAACTGCCATACTGGCAGATTGTGATGACAGCTACGGATGCCAACAGATTTGCAATCCATGCAGCGCGCGAGGTAACAGGACGGAAGCTGACCCTGGTATATAATGGTTGCTACCATGGCAGTGTGGATGAGACATTAGTTGCTATCCTTGAGGGAACAACCATCAACAATCCTTATAGCATGGGGCCACTCCTGGATAATCCTGAACAAATGGCGCGCGTAATCGAATTTAATGACATTGATGCATTAGAGAAAGCACTATCACCCCAGGATATAGCCTGTGTACTAGCAGAGCCAGCAATGACAGATGTAGGGATAATCCCTCCTGATCCCGGTTATCATGCGGCCTTGAGGGATCTGACCCGGCGTTTTGGCACCCTGCTGATTATTGATGAAACACATTGCCTCTGTGCTGGTTCAGCAGGACTCACCGGTGAATGGAGTCTTGAGCCGGATATGTTCGTGTGTGGTAAGGCAATTGCGGCAGGATTTCCTGCAGCTGTTTTTGGCTTCAGCCAGGAGGTTGGCGATAAGCTCAATGCCCGCATACCATGGCAAAATTTCTTCGGCTTTGGAGGAACATTGTCCGGCAATGCAACAGCGGTAGCCGCAATAAGGGCAGCACTCGAGCATGTCATAACCCAGTCGAATTATGACAAGATGATTCCTCTTGCTCAGCGTCTAGCCGCAGGGATCGAGAAGATAATAAAAGATGCTGCTCTACCATGGTATGTTGCGCGCCTTGGGTGCAGGGTAGAATTCCGCTTCCGAGCGACTCAGCCAAAGAATGGAAGAGAGGCACTCTTCGAAGAGGATGCTAGTAACGAAGGGGATTTGTTGAAAGATGGCCTGACTGGGCCA
>JAUWGN010000066.1 GCA_030606385.1 Dehalococcoidia bacterium | reverse complement strand
GTTATGGAGCTTATGGGCTCTTACGGCTATACCAGGGAAGGGGATATCGAAAAGCACTGGAGGGACTCCAAGATGCTGCAGCTCTGGATGGGGGGAAAACAACTGGACTTGATGGAAGTTGCCAGATATTTTTACGGATGTGAGACTCTGTAAAAGCTGAAAGAAGGATACACCGGCAAGATTCTGGAGGTAAATTTAACTTCGGGGAAGATTTCGAAAACGAGCGTGGATGATGAAACCTTGCGGAAACTCAATGCCAATGGCTATCCTTCCTGGGAGAAGCTGGAGAGTGTAGGGCTTTCCGACTTAGCTCGAAGGTTATATACTTCAGGCAAATAATAAACTAAAAGGGAGGTGACATTATGCCAGTTAAGTATGGGACGAAGGAATGGGACGAAGAGTACCAAAAGATGGTCGAGGAAAGGCGTAAAGCCCACCCCAAGCCCATAGTGCCCACTCCAGAGTGGGGGCAGGTATTTGGGGAAACCATTGACGGCGATGCCGAGTATAGGCAGGCAGCCAAGACCTGGGAAGGTGCCGTTACCCTGGTGCTCCAGGCAAAGCCCGAGCTAGGGCTAGACGAAGACATTTCTGTGATGCTGGACCTGTGGCATGGTGCTTGCAGGTCTGTGAAAATCCTTCCCAAGGAAGAAGCTGCGAAGGCGCCGTATGTTATGACCGGTAGCCTCGATACCTGGAAAGCTGTGGCTACAGGTAAGACAGATGCTATTAAGGCTACCATGCTGGGTAAAATAAAGATGAAGGGAGATATGGCTAACGTAGTCAGGCATGTAAAGGCGTCTAAGAGGTTGGCGGGGTGTACCGGGCTGGTTGAAGCTGTATGGCCTGATGAACTCAGTAAGGACGAAATTGAGAAGTTTAGAGCTGATGTTAAACAGCTCAGGGAACAGTTCGGGTTTTAGTGACCGCTTAAGAATAACTGGGAGTTAGAAAAGCCGGGATGAGCGATATGGAGGCTGGCGAAGCTGCCGCCAATGCCATATGGGAACTGACCAAGAAGCTAGGGCTTCCTCAAAGGCTTTGTGACGTCGGTGTCCCCGAAGAGGGGCTGGAGGAATGTGCTGAAGCTTCTCTTTACGATGGCGACGTAGTGTACAACCCTAAAACGATCGACGACTCGCAGGAGACATCGCCTTCAACTCGGCATTGGAGGCAAGCAGCTTAATCCTTCCTTCTTCCGAAGATTGAATATCCTATTCGAAGCCCGGTGTATAGCCACAGCGGGTAAGCGGCGAATAAGGTACCGAACAGGATATGGCTCCCCAGGGTAAGGTTTCTCCAATCGAAGTTAAATATGCCCGAATTTATCATCCAGTCCCTTCCCGATTCGGCGCCCATCATCTGCCACATCCAGGCAGCCGCTGACCATTCACAATACATCCCGATGCTGGAGACCCAGAAAAGGACCAGGATTACTCCTGAAAGTATCTCCACCAGATGCCTGCCGGGAAAGGCAGCGTTTACCCAGGCAACCACAAAACCCAATCCTATCAGCCAGAAGACATCGATCAAAAAGCTATCAAACGGTATCATCGTTCATTATTACCTCCTTTGTTGAATTTGTTCTTGCCAGAACTCCATCGATATGGGCTGCGGTTCTGGTGGCAATGGCCATGATGGTCATTTGGGGGTTTACCCCTAGCGAGGTTGGGAAAACGCTGGCATCGCAGATGAACAGCCTTTTTACGTCCCAGGTCTCACAATTAACGTTGACCACGGATTTCGTTGGGTCACTTCCCATCCTGCAAGTGCCCATGGGGTGATATGCGGTGATGGTAAAATCCTTCCCGCTTAGCTTGAATCTTTTAAGCTCCTCAACCTGCTTCGGTGATGTTAATTCTGCCATCGTGGCAAGCATAGGGTAAACCCTCTTGGCGCCAGTGGCAAACCAGATTTCAGCCAGGTGTACCACAGATAACTGTAGCCTGCGGATGTCATTCTTGTTGAGGTTATATAGCACAATGGGTCTATGGGAGAAAGGCAGCGCTCTCACCGAGCCTTCACTGGTATCAGAGACCATGGAGCCGAATAAGGCGATTTTGGAAAATTGACTCATCAGTTTGGCATGTTTGTTCCCAGCGTAAGGCAGGGTGTTCGATTGGACCTCAGGCGGAGTTGTTGCCCCCTCAAACATGATGCCTTCTTCCTCAAAGAATTCATCGACATACGTGCTCTGGGGGATTCCATCCCAGCAACAGACATCCTCATCAAATGATGCTGCTACGCCGACGCAGGGGTGAATGCGGAGGTGCTTTCCCACCTGACCGCTGGAGGTGGCTAATTTGTTCTTAAGAAGAAAATAGGGTGTGTAAATGGCACCCGCAGCCAGGATTACCACCTTTGCTCCCAGCTGGATGCTCTTTGCCTTTCGTCCCGAATCAGGGTCAACAAAGTGTCCCAGAACCCCTGTGGCTCTTCCGTTTTCCACCACAATTTTCTCAGCAAGACAATTGGCATATATTGTTGCTCCCAGTTTTGATGCTTCAGGAATGTAGGATATATTCATGGATTGTTTGGCGTCTATGGGGCAACAGAAGGTGCATAGTCCCGACCCGTCACATTCCTTGGCATTGCGTGGCAGGAAACCTGCCGAATATCCCAGTTTATCTGCCCCTTCCTTGAACTTCAGGTTATTTGTGCCCACTACCTCAGGGTCTGCTGGCTGAACATACAAAAATCGTTCAATTCGCTCACAAAATAGTCCCAGTTCCTCTTCGTTGAGCTCTTTGAGTCCGTAGTTTTCCTGCCACTCCTTCAGCACCTTTGGTGGAATGCGCAGACAGGTCCCCGAATTGATGGTTGTCGTCCCTCCCACAGTCTTGCCCAATGGGAGGATGCAGATAGGTCTGCCCAGTGTGAAAGTTTGTCCACTGTCCCGATACATCGAGAGCATTGACTCCACCGGTCGGCACCTGAAATCCTTTCTGGTAAAGTATCCCCCCTCCTCCACGACCGCTACTGAATGTCCCATTTCTGCCAGTTCCTTGGCAACCACAGCGCCGCCTGCGCCAGAACCAATGACTGCCACATCGCAATCAACCTTTACATCGGAATGGATGTCTTGATAACTCAAAATCATCTTTAATCCCTGACCACCTGTCTTTTTGAAGCCTCCTCCAATTTTGCCGCGGCATCGTATCCTATCGCCCTGGACACTTCATCTTGTCCATAGTAGGCAAAGCAAATAGCCAGCCTGAAAATGGTAAAGCTATTGCGAAGCAGGTAAAGCCGACTTTGAGCCCATTTGTTGAACAGATGTTGCTTTTCTTCGGATGAAAGCTGGAGGAAAATCTTATATTCGCTTCCAAATAGGAAGGGGAACAGAAATTGTAGTGCCAGAATCAAAAAGCGGTACAGTAATCTGAACTCGAAGGTGGACTTGGCCAGATATTGAGTATCAATCCAGCGAACAATTCGATCTGCATCTACAGGTGGCAGTCCCTCATTTTCTCCCAGCACATCGGGGATAGCCGCTCTTAGAATCTCCGCCTCATACTTGGTAAGCACTTTGTATCTTTCGGGGGACTTCACCGCCCCTGTTTCAATATCGATCTATGCTAACATATCAAATTATGACAACCCAGACTAGGGTAAAAATTGTCCGCTCTGTCTTAATAGCTACAGGCATCTTTCTACTTGCTAATGGATTAGGTCATATATTCTTCCCGGTGAAAACTCATGAAATTGTAGGGGGAGGGGGGATATTTGACATAAACCATCCCTGGATGGCACTAGCTGCACGTGAAATGGGTGTGCTTTTTTTCACCTTCGGTGTAGCAGCTCTGATAGCAGCAATCAACCCGTTAAAGCATAAGTGGCTGGTGTTTATCGTGGTGTTATCTGGTGTTTTGAGTGATGTAGTTCGAGGTTTCGCGGTATTGTCGGGCACAGCTTGCCCAAAATTATGGATAGTGGTGGTCGTGTCGATTATATTGTGGCTTCTCATAGTCGTATTCTATCCCTTTAAGCAGACTGAAGAACAAAGAGAACTAAAGTAGTCTTTCTTCCTTGATGTCATTGTGAGGCACAACGTGCCGAAGCAATCCCAAGTTAAATCCTAAACAATATCAAAGATAAAAAGTCAAAGTGACAAATTAAAATGTAAAAACCTTTCTCATTTTGGTCTTTGATTTTTGACTTTTACTTTTCTGTTGGTAGCTATCAGCTTTCAGCCTTCAGCCATCAGCTGACTACTGATTGCTGACTGCTCTTTTACATTGTTTAGGATTTCGGATTTAGGGCTTGGAATTTGTATGCTCCTGTCATTGCGCGGCACAACGTGCCGAAGCAATCTCAGGAAAGGAGTGGGGAAATAGAGGCTTGACAGAAGGCTGAGTGGCCGTTAACCTTTATGGGATTAAGGTTAACGAAATGAAGGCGGAGATATTAAAGGCACTTCGTGAGGCTAAAGGATATATCTCCGGTGAAAAGGTGAGTAAATCCCTGGGTACCTCCAGGGTCTCTATCTGGAAGCACATCCGTGACTTAAAGCGGGATGGCTATGTAATAGAAGCTTCACCCAGAGGATACCGACTGGTTTCCTCTCCAGATTTGTTGCTCCCCTGTGAATTCCCTGAGTTAGAGCCAAAGATTCATCATTTTCATGAAATTGGCTCCACCATGGATATTGCCCGGGAATTGGCAAGGAAAGGGGTGAAGGAGGGAACGCTCGTCATCGCTGAAAGGCAAACCACTGGAAGGGGGAGGCTGAGCCGGGAATGGCAATCTCCACAGGGAGGGATTTACTTCACCATCGTTTTGAGGCCCAGGATAAGCCCGGTTTACGCTCCGAGGATAAATCTGATGGCCTCAGTTGCTGTGGCTAAGACCATCAGGAAGCTTTTTGGCTTGAACGCTGAATTGAAATGGCCCAATGATGTCTTGATAAACGGAAAGAAAGTCTGTGGCATACTGGCTGAGATGGATGCTGAGACCGATACCGTGAATTTCGTCAACATGGGCATCGGAATAAATGCCAATTCACCTATCTCTCAACTTGAACACACTGCCACCTCCTTGAAGGAGGAGTTGGGCAGGGAGATTTCCCGAAAGGAATTTTTAAGCTCGCTGGTCAAGGAAATCAATGAGCAATATGCTTTGCTAACCAGGACTGAGCTGCTTGAGGAGTGGAAGAACCTCTCTGTCACGCTGAATAAGTGGGTGAGGGTAATATCTCTGGGCGAAACAATGGAAGGTCAAGCTATCGACATTGATGCCAGTGGGGCGCTTTTGATAAGGGATAAGGACGGCTTGGTGAGGGCTGCCCTCGCTGGAGACTGTATTCATCTAAGGTAAAAGATGTCCCGGTTGCTCATCCTCATCGGTTATTTTCTGGTCATAATCGGTGTTGGAGTGTGGAGCAGGAGGAGGGTGGGAAGCCAGGACGGCTTCTTTGTGGCTAATCGCCAGGGGAATACGCCCTTAATTACCGGGTCGCTTCTAGCCACTGCCCTTGGTGGCTCTGCCACGGTGGGGATGGCTGGCTTGGGATTCCAGCAGGGCTTGACTGGCGCTTGGTGGCTTCTTGTTGGCTCTATTGGCTTGCTGGTTCTGGGATTCTTCTTTGCCCGGAAGGTAAGGGCTGCTGCTCTCTACACCCTTCCCGAGCTTGTAGGAAAACAATACGGCAGCGTGGTGGGTTTGGCAGCTTCCATTCTCATTGTTATTGCCTGGGTGGGTGTGGTTGCCGGACAAATCGTTGCCGCAGGAAAGGTTTTGTCTATTCTGGGGGTGGCCTCTGTTACCTCCTGGATGGTCATTTTCAGCCTGGTGGTGATACTTTACGCTGTTCTTGGTGGGCAGTTCTCCATCATTCGCACCGATTTTATCCAGGCGGTGATACTTTTCCTGGGTATCTTTATAGCTGCAGGGCTTGCCCTTTCTGGTATAGGAGGGATTGATGGCTTAAAGGCATCCCTTCCATCTGGCTATTTCTCCTTCCCGGTAAGCCCCGAGTTTAGCTGGAAGATGCTGCTATCATTTTTGATTCTTGTTGGCGCAACTTATGTGGTAGGACCGGATATGTATACTCGTCTCTTCTGTTCTAAGGATGAGGGAACAGCTCGGAGGGCAACTTTCCTGACGGCAACCCTGTTTATCCCCCTGGCTTTCGCTGTCGTTTTTATCGGGATGAGCGCTCAAGTCCTCTATCCCCAGATTTCCCCCGAGCAAGCCTTTCCGCAGCTCATAAGCGGCGTTCTTTCCCCCGCTTTGGGCGGCTTAATTCTAGCCGCCTTGATTGCTGCGTTGATGTCCTCGGCGGATACCTGCCTTTTAAGCCAGAGCGTCATCCTGACAGAGGACATCTTAAAGCGACTTCGTCCTTCAATTGATGAACGAAGGACTGTTTTCCTAACTCGTCTCAGCCTGGTTGGCCTTGGTCTTCTGGCGCTGGCATTAGCTTTAGCCTTGAAGGGGGTGATCGCATCTCTCCTCTTTGCCTATACCATTTTCACCTGCGGCCTGGTCGTCCCTGTGATTGCCGGATTTTACAAGGAAAGGCTAAAGGTAACCTGGCAGGG
>JAUWGN010000139.1 GCA_030606385.1 Dehalococcoidia bacterium | reverse complement strand
AGCCGTGGGTAAGTCCTCCGCAGTAGCGCTGCTTCTCACCGCAACGTCAACATTCCTGCCGTATTTCCGCTCCATCTCCCTGTAAGCAAGCCTTATCTCTTCCTCCAGTTCTTTAGGACAAGGCGCGGTTTTTATTAGATTTCTTATCTCTTTACTCCTCCGTGATAGATTCCCCATGTCATGTGTATCCAAGCCAGCCAGAATATCTCTGATTTTTCCCATTATGCCCGCTTTTTCAATCGCATATGTATACGCTTCAGCAGTGATAGCAAATCCAGAGGGAACGTTCACCCCATTCTTACCTAGATTCCTTACCATCTCGCCAAGAGAGGCGTTTTTGCCACCCACCAAAGCCACATCTCCTGCTCCAATCTCTTCGAACCATTTCACAAACTTCATGATATTATCCTCGCTTTATCATTCAGGCATAAAACTATGGTACTGGAGACCTTGGTCAAAAACAATGTTTTTCTTTCCAAGCAGCAAGCTAAACACGTTTAATATACCACACGAAAGGTAGTTAGACAACTCGGCATACACCAAAGCAGAAGCGATAATTAAGCAAAATCAGTCGTCTGGAAATGTCTTGACTGTAAGCAACGGGCAGATTATAATTTTCTTATAGTCACTTGTTGCATATCGCGAGTAAACATGGCTACTGGATTTGAAAGATTCTCCGAAAGTGCTCGTAAGGTATTGACACGAGCTCAAGGCGCGGCACAGCGCCTAGGACACAACTATATCGATACTGAGCACTTATTGCTCGGTCTAGCACAGCAAGAATCAGGAGTAGCCTCCAAGGTTTTAGCCAATTTAGGAATTCCCGCAAATAAGGTACAACCAGCGGTGGAGTTTCTGATTGGAAAGGGGCAGAAATCAAGCACTACTGAGGAGGTAGGGCTTGCTCCCCGGGCAAAGAAGGTCATCGAATTCGCTATTGATGAGGCACGTCGCTTTAATGCTAGCTATATAGGTGCTGAACACATTTTACTGGGATTATTACGAGAGAAGGAAGGGATAGCTTATAATGTTCTGGAAAACTTGGGCGTTACGTTAGAAAAGGCACGAGAGGAGGTTAATCGGGTCACCAAATATGAAGCAACGCATGCCCGAACTCTTGGCCGCAGCACCTCACGCACACCAACACTGGACCAAATGGGAACAGATTTAACCGCTTTAGCCAAGGCAGATAGACTTGACCCTGTTATTGGGCGCAATGCAGAAATTGAGAGGACAATTCAGATATTAAGCCGCCGCACTAAGAACAATCCTGCCCTCATCGGTGAACCAGGTGTTGGCAAAACAGCTATAGTCGAAGGATTAGCCCAGCGTATAGTAAAGGGAGAGGTCCCTGAAGCACTACAGGGCAAAAGGATAGTTGCTCTAGATATAGGTGCTTTAGTGGCTGGGACAAAGTATCGCGGTGAATTTGAGGAAAGACTTAAAAGGATTATTGACGAGGAGAAAGCTTCGGGGAATTGTATACTATTCATTGATGAAATGCAGACCATCGTTGGTGCTGGAGCTGCTGAAGGTGCCGTCGATGCCGCTAATCTTTTGAAACCCTCCTTGTCACGGGGTGAGCTACAATGTATTGGTGCCACTACCTTGAATGATTATCGCAAGTATGTCGAGAAAGATCCTGCGTTGGAGCGACGCTTTCAACCCATCCTGGTGGCTGAACCTACCAAGGAAGAAACCTTGGAAATACTGCGAGGAATTAAGCATCGCTATGAGCAATTTCATCGCCTGGCTATTAGCGATGAAGCGCTGCAGGCAGCTACATCCCTAGCTACAAGATATATCGCTGACCGTTATCTACCCGATAAAGCTATCGATTTGGTAGATGAAGCTAGCTCCAGAGTGCGTATCAAGCGAGGTAGTGCACCAGTTAGCTTAACCGAGGCAAAACAGGCTCTGGAAAGTATACGCAAGGAAAAAGAGACTGCTATTGCTGCCCTTCAATATGAATATTCCAGTGAACTGCATGAGCGGGAGTTACAGCTTGATCAAAAAATCGAAGCTCTGGAAAAGGAATGGCAATCAAAGCAAGAACTAGATAAACCTATAGTGGTAGAAGAAGATATCGCTGAAACAGTTAGTATGTGGACGGGAATACCAGTGGTGACGTTAACCACTGATGAAACTAGCCGCCTTCTCCATATGGAAGAAGCTTTGCACCACCGTATCATTGGTCAGGACCAAGCGATAGAAATTATCGCTAAAGCGGTAAGGAGAGCTCGGGCTGGATTGAAAGACCCCAGACGCCCAATAGGAGCCTTCATATTCCTTGGACCCACCGGCGTTGGCAAAACCGAGTTAGCAAGGGCTTTAGCAGAATTTATGTTCGGTAGCGAGGATACATTAATCAGGCTTGATATGTCAGAATTCATGGAGCGTCATACTGTGGCTCGCCTGGTTGGTTCACCGCCAGGATACATCGGCTATGAGGAAGGTGGGCAGTTAACCGAGGCAGTGAGGCGGAAATCTTACTGCTGCATCCTCCTCGATGAGGTTGAGAAGGCACATTATGACGTGTTTAATATACTACTCCAAATTTTCGATGATGGTCATTTAGCTGACGCCAAGGGACGCCGTGTGGATTTCCGTAATAGCATCATAATTATGACTAGTAATATTGGAGCTGAGCTAATAAAACGCAATATGAGCATTGGCTTTGATATCCATGGTGATAGTGATAAGCAAATCGAATACGATAAGATGAAGGAAAAGGTGCTCGGAGAGGTGAAGAAAACCTTTCGCCCTGAGTTTCTCAACCGTATCGACGCCACTGTGGTTTTCCACGGCCTGACTAAAGAACATATCCGACAGATTGTTGATTTAATGCTCAGCCAGACCATTGATTCGGTCAAGGAAAGAAACATAACTTTAGAGATTACCGAAGCTGCCAAAGACCTCCTCGGTGACAAGGGCTATGACCCTGTTTTTGGAGCGCGTCCATTGCGTCGTACGATCCAGGAAATGGTGGAAAATCAACTCTCCGAGGCTTTGCTGCACGGCGATTTTCTTCCCGGAGATACCGTTGTGGTAGATTGTGAAGATGACAGAATCGTGATACGTGCGCTGGTTAAGGAAGGCCTATAATAGTGCCCCAAGAGATAATCGAAGCACCGATACCAGGCAAAATACTGAGCGTTGACGTTACTCAAGGCAATTCGGTGAATGAAGGCGATACAATTTGCGTTATAGAAGCGATGAAGATGGAAAACCCGATATTAGCCCCTGTGAAAGGGTCTATCATAGAGGTAGGGGTTTCGCCCAATCAAGTGGTTAAAACAGGCCAATTGATAGCTATCATCGAGTACTAATAAAAATCAGTTCCTGTGAAAGGGTCTATTACAGAGGTGGGG
>JAUWGN010000018.1 GCA_030606385.1 Dehalococcoidia bacterium | reverse complement strand
GTAATTGGTGAAGTTACAGATGAGCTGAGGAATATCGGCTCTGCGGTGGACAATTTCCTGTCACGAGCCTGCTTACTTCAAAATAAGCTAGGTCCGCTGTTATACCAGCTGCCGCCTAATATGAAACGCAATGACGTGGTGCTGGAGAGTTTCTTATCCAGTTTGCCTCAAGAATACCGGCATGTATTTGAATTCCGCCACGAGTCCTGGATTGATGAAGCTGTTTTTGGAATCTTAAGACGATACAAAGTTGGTCTGTGTGTTTTCGATATGCCTGGTTTCACCTGTCCTCCGGTGGCTACCAGCGATTTTGCCTACATTCGATTTCATGGCAGTGGAGGAATGTATTCAAGCTGCTATTCCGATGAGGAGCTTTCCCAATGGTCTAAAAAAATTGCTAAATTGGCCAAGGGAGTGAAAGCTGTTTATATCTACTTCAACAACGATGCTGAAGCCTTTGCTGTAAAAAACGCCCTGACAATAGCAGGTTATCTGCAAGCGATGGTATAATCACCTAGAAAAGGATGTCTTCGAGATGGGTTCCCAGATGATGACAACAATAGTAACTGCCTGCGCAACAGTAACTGTAGCTGTAGCGACGATCTATTATGCTATCTCAACACACAAGATGCTAAATGAAATGCGAAAGGATAGAGAGCGCCCCAGGATTGTGGGGAGAGTCAAAATGATACTCACGCCATTTATTGCTGAACTAAACAGCAAAATCGCAGCGTTAGAACGCAAAGCATATTGTTGGGTTCACGATTTGCGGCGCCCTGACAAATTGGTCGCGTTAGAAGCTCGCTACCCGCCTGAGATAAAAATAATATTAAGCGACCTGCTAAGAGAATTCCCACACATTAAGGAAGCAATAGCAGCGCATAACAGGAAAATTGAGGAGTTGCAAGAGAAATTAAGCCAGCTAGACCAAGTAATTTACGGTGAGAAATTCGAGACGAAATGTCAGGTGCTTTTTGATGAGTTTAATGAGAATGCTGAGGAGGGTGAACGCCTCCCTTTTGCTCACCGAGAAGCTCCCACATATCTTGTAAGCTTTATAATAGACAACTTTAAAGAGCTACCACAGTCTCATAAGTATCATAAGTTTTGGGAGCAATATGGAAATTCCCTTCTTAAAATAAGGGAAGAGGAAAGCGTGAAACAAAAAATCACAGAAGTAGAAGAAGCATCTAGGGAATTGGAGCATATCGTAAAGCTGCTCAAGGACAAGCTAGAGCAATTGAAGGAGCAATATCACCATGAGTATAACTTATCCCCTGAAGAACTAGGAGAACCTGATACGGCGATAATCACGAGAAGAATCTAATGAATCAAGAATCATCCTCGCAAAGTTTTGAAGGAAAGAGGATGCTCCAGCGAGCCGAAGGTTCACGCCTCTGGGCATATAGAGACAGGCGTGGTAGCCAATTAGACGAAGGACTAGTTTTGCTTGATAATGTTCAATTTATCTATGAGCTAGCTTTAGCTCAGCTGGAACTTCAGATTTACACTTTAGACAAACTACTCACCCAGGTGAAGCACGAGTTTAATGCTAGCAATAAAGAACTCTATACTGATGAAGCGTTGCTTGCCAAGGGTAAAATCACTTGAGATAAATAATTTCCGTAAATGTATGAAAGCTATGCGGAGTCAACTCTAAATAAATTGATGCATATACAACTAAAAAATTAAATTGGATACCTTTTGTTACTTTTTCTCTCCCCTTTTTAAATAGTGATATAACTTATCTAATTTTGATTGGGTTGAAGCCTCTTCTTTATGCTTCTGGTCATATAGCTGTATTAATTTTTCCTTTATTTGACCACTCACTTGCAATGTTTTTAAACACCAAAAGCCAAGCCAAAGAATCAAAGGTATGCCAAGCATATTTGTATCTGGATAAATGTGTTCAAACTCTTTAAAGCCCACAATCCCACAAGTTATCGTTATTCCTACTAAGCTAAGAAATAGGGCAAGCTTCTTATTGCTTTCCTGCTTAAGTAGTTCTATTTTTGCCTCGGTAGTTAAACTATTATCTTCCATATCTTCCACCCAGTACGATACAGATGAGGACCTATAAAGACCTTCAATCATTCCAAAAAATCCACCGTAGAAAAGGGCTAGGAAGAAAAGTCGAGTATCAAGACTGCCACCGAGCCAAGCGAGAGCAGAACCCCCCCCAAATATGGTACTCAAAAGGAAAAATCCTTTGTCTCTTGTTGTCCCACTACTTGTAGAAGGAAGTAGTTTACCTAGGAAAAGGGAGAATAAAAACACAGACAAGGCAAAAACATATGCAAATTTATCAAGTGAGTAGAGGGGGGTTATGGAGAATAGCTTGATATTTTCTACCTGACCGGGACTAGGATTCGAGGATATAAGTATGCAAAATGTAAGAGCTACGCATAAGCTGAATAAGAGCCGTGTTCCAGTATCCATTTCATGCTCAAAAAAAGTAAATGTTCATATTTCTCTTCAATTTTATCATTTTTTAAAATTTTAAGCTCATAAATATTCCTTGATGTTTCTGGCTAAAGCAGGTGTTATGCCTTTCGTTTTACCGAGCTCTTCTGGAGAGGCTTCCTTGATGCTCTTGACTGACTTAAATCTTGTTAACAAAGCCTTTTTTCGCTTTGGTCCAATGCCGGGGATATCGTCTAACACTGAGGCAATGCCTTTCCTGCTGCGTAACCTCCGATGATAGCTTATAGCGAAACGATGTGCCTCGTCCCTCGCTCTTTGAAGCGTGTGCAGAGCAGGAGAGTCCTTAGGGATATCAACTGGTTCTGCCCTGCCGGGCATGAAGGCGTCTTCATTTTCCTTAGCTAGACTGGCGACCGGCACAGAATGCATTCCTAATTCTTCTATGGCATTGACCGCAGCGCTAAGCTGTCCTTTACCGCCGTCGATGAGAATGAGGTCTGGGTTGATCGCCCAGTTATCTTTCTGTGGAGTTGTTTCGTTAAGCTCCCTTGCACCGGCGGCTCTTTTAAATCTCCGTCTCAATACTTCCTGGATCATGGCGTAGTCATCAGCACCGGTTACTGTTTTGATCTTGAAACGGCGGTAATGAGCTGGCTTGGGTATCCCTTTCTCCAGAACAATCATGCTGCCTACGGCTAACGCCCCTTGAATATTGGAAATATCGTAGCATTCTATCCGTAACGGCATTCGTGGCAGACGGAGTTTGTCCTTGAGCTGTTGCAACCCCGAGGTTATAGCTTGTAGATTCATTTCCTTAGCTTTGGCTAGCTGCAAGCCTTTATTGGCATTGTCAATCGCCATGTTCATCAATTGTCTCTTTGCCCCCCGTTTCGGCACTTGGAGGCTTATATTGCCTCCTCTTTGTTTCTTGAGCCATTCGGAAAGTGTTGGAAGTTCATTCACCGGGTGTTGAAGCAATATTGTAGGGGGAATATATGACGATGAGGCGTAATATTGCTTTACGAAGCTGGTAATTATTTCGTTTGGTGTCTCACCATGGACATTTTCCATGATAAAATGGTCGCGCCCAACGAGCTTATTGCTGCGGATGAAGAATATCTGCACACAAGCCTGCCCCTTGTTTTGTGCTAAAGCGATAATGTCTTGTTCCCCTTTCAAAATGACGGCAATTTTCTGTGCCTCGATTACCTTCTGTATTGCCGTGATTTGATCGCGAAGCAAAGCGGCCTTTTCAAACTGGAGGTAGTGGGATGCATCCATCATTCTTTGATTTAATTGGCGAAGGACTAGCTCCTGCTTGCCTTCTAGAAATTGAATAACTTGATTTATCATCTCGTGGTATTCCTCTTTGGTTACAGCGCCAATACATGGTGCGAGGCATCGGTGAATATAGTATTCGAGGCAAGGCTTTTTGTCTCTGCCGGTGATGGTTTTAGTGCAGGAGCGAAACGGGAAAATTTTCTTTATCAATCTCAATGTTTTGCGAATGGAACCGGCACTGGCAAAAGGGCCGAAGTATCTAGCACGGTCTTTCTGAAAACGGCGAGTAATATAAACACCGGGCCAATCTTCAGTGACATTTATTTTAAGATAGGGGAAAGTTTTATCGTCTTTTAGGCGAACATTGTAGCGTGGGCGATGCCTTTTTATCAGGCTGAATTCTAATATCAATGCCTCTTGCTCGGAATTGGTGACTATAAAGTCAATGTCGCTTACATTTGACATTAATCGCTGAATTTTTTGGGGAAGATTTCTATGTTCCATAAAATAGCTTCTTACCCGATTGCTGAGGTTGGCAGCCTTGCCTACGTAGAGCACGTTCTCCTGCTCATTTTTGAACCAATATACTCCAGGATTTGCGGGAAGAGTTTTCAGTTGTAGCACTAATTTTGCTGATGTCACAACTGAATATTGTAACAACAGGGATTGCCACGGGCAAAAAATGTGATAAAATGAGGTAAATGAGAAAAGACGTTGGCACTTTTCTGGAATACCTCGCTGACAGTAAAGGTTGTTCACAGAATACTCTGGCTGCTTATTCTAATGATTTAAACCAATTGATGACGTTCATTGAGACAAATAAAGGTGATGGTGCTATTGACTCAAACGATGAGCTGATGAAAGGCTATCTATTTAACCTCAGGGACAGAAAGTATTCTTCAGCCACGGTAGCTCGGAAAATAGCCTCAACGAAGTCATTCTTCAAGTTCATGGTCGACGTGGGCAAATCAAAGAACAATCCGACGCAAGGTTTGCTATCTCCCAGGGTTAAGAGGCGTTCACCGTCTGTCTTGTCTCCCTCCGAGTTTCGCTGTTTGTTGGCAGAGTCAGCGAAGCTATCCACTCCAGAGGCTAAAAGAGATAAGGTGATGTTAGAATTACTTTATGCTACAGGCTTGCGGGTAAGTGAGTTAATATCGCTGGATACCAAGGACATTAATTCGGAGCAGCGTTATCTTTATTGCTCTCATGGCAATTCAAAGAGGCGGATTCCGTTTGACTCTTATATTGCCAAGCTATTGCGGGACTTTATCAATGGTGCCAGGTTTGAGCTCCTGTATGATGAGGGGGAGAAAGCGCTATTTTTGAATCGGCTTGGCAAGAGACTCACCCGGCAGGGATTCTGGGAAATTGTTAAGAATTATGCTTCTAAGGCTGGACTTGGTGGTAAAGTTACCCCGCGGATCCTGCGGCAGAGTTTTGCGGCATATAAATTACAAACTGGTGCTGAGCTTCGAGATGTGCAGCAACTCCTGGGGCATGTTTATATCTCAAGCACCAAGGTTTATGAGCAAATAAGTCCCACATTAAGGTAAAAGGTATGCCCAAAAAATCACACCGTAGCAAGGCAAAGCATCGTGCCAAAGCGGCGAGAATAGCCAGAGAAAGAAGTTCGCAACAGGTTGTCTCAACCGTTGCTGAGTCGGGTGCCTTAGCTAGAAAGAAAGTTCCTGAAGGCCAAGTTTCTGTCAATCGCTATGAGTACCTGATACCCGAGCTACGGCGTATTGGTATCCTCGGTGGCTTGATGATTTTAATTCTCATAACGTTATCTTTTATCCTTGGTTGATTTGAAAGTAACCTGTGGTGGATTTAAGCCTTGCTCGGGACAATTTAATTGCCAAACTCAGCTTGGAGATTTCTGATAAGCGTGTGCTTGAAGCTATGCGGCGTGTTCCACGCGAAGCTTTCGTACCTCAAGATCAATATTATGCCGCCTACGAAGATAGGCCATTGAGTATTGGCTTTGGGCAAACTATCTCCCAACCTTATATTGTGGCTTTAATGGTGCAGGCGTTAGAGCTTAAAAGTGGGGATAAAGTCCTGGAGCTGGGTGCCGGGAGCGGCTATGAAGCAGCCATATTAGCCGAGTTAGCGAGGGAGGTTGTCACTGTAGAGCGTATATCTGAATTGGTAGAAGGAGCTAGACGTGCTTTGGAAAAGCTTGGTTACTCTAACGTCAAGGTTCACCTTGCCGGCGGGGAGTTAGGTTGGTCTGATGAGGCACCCTATGGTGCTATTATAGTTTCCGCTGGTGCTCCCATTATTCCCCAGATTCTTTTGAACCAACTATCTTTTGGTGGACGGTTGGTGATTCCGGTGGGTTCCCGCTGGCAGCAGGACTTGCTGAAGGTTACCAAAAGGCGGAAGGGGAATAAGGTGGAGAATTTAGGTGGATGCTATTTTGTGCCACTCATTGGTGAAGGTGTCTGGGAAGAATAAAGCAAATAAGGAGGTGGAAATGGAGGTATTTGAAGCAATAAAAACGAGACGTAGTATTCGTCATTATGAATCTGAGGCTATCGCTGAAGAAAAGCTTAATGCTGTTTTGGAGGCTGCTCGTTGGGCACCTTCCTGGGCAAATACTCAATGCTGGAGGTTCATAGTAGTCCGAAATAATGACACGAAAGCCAAATTAGCCGATGCCCTTACGTCCTGGAATCCAGCCCACGAAGCTATCAAAGAAGCGCCTATAGTCATCGTGGCTTGTGCTGAGCTAGGCAAATCTGGCTTTTTTCAAGGTGAGCCGGTCACCGATAAAGGAGATTGGTATATGTTTGATGTAGCACTGGCAATGCAAAACATTGCCTTGGCAGCTCATTCTTTAGGCTTGGGGACTGTGCATGTTGGTGCCTTCGATGCTCAAAAGGTGGCGCAGATTCTAAACGTACCCCAAGGTGTAGCAGTGGTGGAAGTGCTTCCTTTAGGTTATCCAGCCAGGGACGGCAAGACACCGAAAAGAAAGGAACTTTCCGAACTGGTATTCCGTGAAAATTATGGGCAAAAATAGAATGCCCTCAAGGGAATTCGAATCCCTGTCTTCAGCTTGAAAGGCTGACGTCCTAGTCCCCTAGACGATGAGGGCAAGCAACAGTATTCTAGGGATAAATAGCCGAGGTTTCAAGACCAGCGGACTGTGGTAAATCGAACATTAAATTCATATTTTGAACTGCCTGCCCTGCTCCTCCTTTTATTAAATTGTCCAGGCAGCTAATGACGATAAGCCTATTTGTCCTTAAATCGATGGTGGGGTAAATGATGCAGAAGTTCGTTCCTGTGGTATATTTGGTTTGGGGAGGATTATCTGCTATGTGAACAAAGGGAGCATTTTTGTAAAAATCACGATAAAGCTGTTGTAGTTCCTTTTTGAGTAAATTACTATCCTTCAATGGAGCATAGCACGTGGTTAATATGCCTCGGGTCATGGGGACTAAGTGAGGCACAAAAGTCGCTGATAAGGGAAGCTCTGGATTTAATGTTCTCAGTTCTTGTTCAATCTCAGGGAGGTGGCGGTGTCCTTCAATGGCATAAGCGGCGGCGTTTTCATTGGTTTCAGCGTAATGGCTGGCTAAGGTCAAGGTTCTGCCAGCGCCAGATATCCCAGACTTGCTGTCAATTATTACTTCAGGCGAGATGATGGCTTCTTTGACTACCGGTGCTAATGCCAGGATAGCGGCAACGCTGTAACAACCAGGATTGGCTACCAGACGTGCTGAAGCTATCTCGTTTTCATGAATTTCAGACAATCCGTAAATTGCTTCCTGCAGCAAATCGGGAAATGGGTGGGTAAAGCCATACCATTTTGGGTATTCATTGGCATCTTTTAACCTGAAGTCAGCACTGACATCGATGACCTTGATGTTTTGTGTCAGCAAAGAAGGCACTACGTCCACGCTTGATTTATGGGGCATTGCCGAGAAGGCAACATCTATATTGCTATCTACATCGGTTTTTATTAACTGGTTTATATCGCCCAAGTGTGGAAAAACCTCGCCCAGCTTTTGTCCTGCAGCGCTTCTTCCTGTAATAGATTTAAGTTCTACCTCGGGGTGGTGATGAAGCAGGCGAACTAGTTCGATGCCAACATACCCGGTAACATTTATTATGCCAGCTTCTATTTTTGACACTGAAAGCCATTATACTATGTAATATTTGATTAAGTGAAACAATAATGTTATTTTTATCACTTAATCTTATGGGGGAGGAGCATGCCTAAGATTTATTTCATAGATGTTACTAATCGGGACGGCGTTCAAACTGCTAATCTCGGCCTATCTAAGCTTGAGAAGACCATGATAAACATCTATCTCAATGAGATGGGTATCTTTCAATCTGAGTTTGGTTTTCCTACAACGAGACACGAGTCGGCTTACCTCCAAGCCAATTTAGAATTGGCTGCCATGGGGGTTTTGCAACCTATTCGGTTGTCCGGGTGGCTAAGGGCGATAGTCAGTGATGTCGAAATAGCATTCAGGTTTGTTCCCGATATCCGACATCTCAATCTATCAATCTCTACATCACCCCAGATGATTTCCGCTAAATTCCGCGGGGAAAAGAAGCGTGAGGATATTGTAGAGATGATGATTGATGCCGTGGAAGCTGCTAAAGCACTTGGAACTGAAAGTATTGGTGTAAATGCTGAAGATGCCTCCAGAACAGACACGGACTTTTTAATCGAATTTGCCTCAGCGGCAAAGGAACATGGAGCTCAAAGGTTCAGGTATTGTGACACTCTTGGCTACGATGACCCTTTTACCATCTATGAAACTGTCAAGACGCTGGCGGAAAATGTAGGGATTCCCATCGAGCTTCACTGCCACGGTGATTTAGGTATGGCTGTCGCTAATTCTGTTGCCGGAGCTAAAGGAGCTATAGATGGTGGGCAGGATGCTTATATCAACACCACGGTTAACGGAATAGGAGAAAGGGCAGGCAACGCTGACCTTGTGGCAACAATTCTAGCAGTGGCTAAATCGAAAGGATTTGCCGGCAGGTATCGATTGGGGAAGCGAATTAACCTGAAAAAGGCGTGGAAGATAAGCAAATTTGCCAGCTATGCCTTTGGGGTTCCTGTCCCGATAAATCAACCAGGGGTTGGAGCCAATGCTTTTGCGCATAGCTCTGGCATTCACGCTGACGGCGTGTTGAAGGATCCGGAGAATTATGAGCTGTATGACCTTGCTGAATTAGGCCGAGGAGAACTAGAGTTTGTGGAAACTGGCCGGGAGATATGTTTCGGTGAATACAGTGGGATATCCGGGTTCAGGCACATAATGGGGAAGATGTCGACAACCTTTGAGGATAGTGCAAAAGCTAGAGAGATTCTGGAACTGGTGAGGTATGCCAATGTTGAGGCTCAAAAACCCCTTGTTGAGGCCGAGCTGTTGTTCATCGCTAAATATCCGCAGATTGCAAAGAAGCTGTTAACGTTAAGCCCACTGGAGTAATGTCCTGTGTTTACTTGATAGGCTGAATTTGCTCCCGGATTTACTGAATGTCTTCAATAAGATAGTTGAAAGTACCAGCAGGAGCAGTAATGCTGATGGTTTGCCCTTTTTGTTTATGTAACAAAGCTTTGCCAATTGGTGAGGCGATGGAAATTATGCCCTTCGCTGGGTTTGTCTCTTTTGGGTCTGCTAGAGTATAGCGAAGCTCCCTGCCTGAGGCTGAATCACGAAGCTTTACTGTATTCCCAATTTTTATCTGTAAAGTATCTTGGGTTTCACTTATGACTCTTGCCGAATTCAAGATCAGCTCTAGCTCCTTTATTCTGCCCTCCAGGTGTGATTTATGTTCCCGTGCTGCTTGCAATGGTGCATTTTCGCTGAAGTCCTTGTCGGCTGCTGCCTGGCGTATCTCCCTAAGGACTTCGGAACGCTTGCTTTTAAGGGCGGTTAAATCTGCTTCCATTTTTGCGTGGCCTCCCCTGCTCAGGGTGGATTGCATTTTGGGAATTTGTTGAATCGCTGTGGCTGTTTTTGAGGCCGTTCTCTTCGCCCGAACATGGCTGGCTAGCTTTACCTTAGTGAAGCCCTTTCTATGGATATAGTTAAGGAAGGGTCTAATTGGCTCAGCGGCTGAAGGGGTAATCCGCTCGGTGTAGTCAGCTATATCAGGCGGGGTGATGCTGCTTGCTTTCCTGCTCACGCCAAGCCATCGCACAAGATTATAAATTTCTGCTTGTGCCTTTTCTTTTTGTTCCGGAGGCAAATTGACCAGAAAGCTGTTAGCTACCTCGAGGAGTGTAGCATCCTGCTTGGAGGTATTTTCCATTAACGGAGTAATAATAGGATAGGAAGAGAAGCTGTGTCAATCGAGGGTGTAAATGGAGGTTTGGTCTCGGAGCTCCAGGGGAAATCTTGATATCCAAATTGAAAGTTCAAAACCTTCCAACTTGAATAATGGGGCAGAGTTCATAGATACGTTGCATGACAATGTTTTGTGTTCAGATACTCATCACGGAGGTCAGCATGAGAATCTAGCTGCAGCACGGAAAGTCTGGGAATGCCTCTCTAACCACATAAGGAGGTGAAATCTTGGTCATGCCAATTTTTGGTGGATAATTCTCTAGCCAGTGGGCGACAAACTGCTCATCTTGAAGGATTTCTTTGTTATCAGAATAGCCATCAATAATCAGGTGCACATTAAGCCTCCTTTAATGGCATTTCTGTTAGCGCAAAAGGGACAGCATAGCAGCTTCTGCTATTCATTGACTGGC
>JAUWGN010000145.1 GCA_030606385.1 Dehalococcoidia bacterium | reverse complement strand
GCTTGACTCAAGCGATAAAACACGGTTTTTCGCAGCGGTATCGCTAAGAATAGACTGGAGTTGGGCTTCAGGTGAGAAGCCAGTTCAAGATCGAGCACAGTATGATGAGGATCTAACGAAGTATGAGATTGCTTTGAAATTAATAATACAGAAATATGAAATTACTGGGATGGATACCATCCAATCTCAGCTTCCGGAGGATACTACTGAACTGGCTATCTTGCTTTTTGATAAAATGCAATTTCATCCTAGGGTAGTCGAAACTAGCAAGTCTCTTTTTGAAACACGGCACTATGCTCAAGCCATTTTTGAGGCATTCAAAGCTATCAATAATTTCGTCAAAGAAAAGACAGGTCAATCTCTAGATGGCAGAGATCTAATGGCAAAAGTATTTAGAGAACAAGACCCTCTTATTAAGTTAAATAAACTTAAGACTAGATCCGAACGAGATGAGCAGGAAGGTTTCAAGTTCTTGTTTATGGGAGCTATGGTAGGAATAAGAAACCCTAAAGCTCATGACGATATTGCTCAAATGGACCCATTTAGAACACTTGAATATTTAGGTTTCGCAAGTTTGTTGATGAAACGAATTGAAGAAGGGGAGGTAACACAAGTTCAAGGAGAAAATGGCTAAACCATCTAAAGTCTTAGTCATTGGCTCGGGTCCGATAATCATCGGGCAGGCGGCTGAGTTCGATTATTCGGGAACTCAGGCATGCCGAGCTTTGCGGGAGGAAGGCGTAACTACAGTGCTGGTGAACTCGAATCCGGCTACCATCATGACTGATGAAGGCATTGCCGATATCGTCTATATTGAGCCGCTTACAGTGGAAGTCTTGGCTCGAGTGATTGAAAGGGAGCGTCCCGATGGACTGCTGCCCACTCTTGGTGGGCAGACAGGGCTTAACCTCGCGGTAGAGTTGGCTGATGCCGGTATAGTTGATAAATATAATGTAAGGCTTCTGGGGACATCGGTGGAAACGATAAAGAAGGCTGAGGAGAGGTCTTTATTTAAGCAACTGCTTGTTGATATTGGTGAGCCTGTGCCGCAGAGCGCTACAGTGAAATCAGTTGAGGAAGCTAAAGAGCTGGCGGAATCCATTGGTTTGCCCTTAATCGTCCGTCCTTCTTACACCTTAGGTGGGACTGGGGGTGGCGTTGCTTACACCATAGAACAGCTTGAGAAGGTAGTCACCAACGGGCTGGATAACAGCATGAGCCACGAAGTTCTGGTGGAGCAATGCCTCCTTGGCTGGAAGGAGATTGAATATGAGGTTATGCGAGATGCCGCTGATAACTGTATCACCATCTGTAACATGGAGAACATTGACCCCATGGGTGTGCACACTGGGGACAGCATTGTAGTAGCTCCCAGTCAGACGCTTACCGATAAGGAATACCAGATGCTCAGGTCGGCGAGCATTAACATTATAAGGGCTTTGGGTGTTGAAGGTGGCTGTAACATACAGTTTGCCCTTACCCCTCATCCAATAGTTGCCGAAAAGTGGGCTCCAGACCAAATTAAGGTGGAGAAAAGTCAGTATTATGTGATTGAAGTCAACCCGCGCGTTAGTCGTAGCTCAGCTCTTGCCAGTAAGGCTACTGGCTATCCCATTGCCCGTCTGGCAGCCAAAATAGCTATAGGGAGAAGGCTTGATGAGATACCTAATAAGGTTACCGGCAAGACGATGGCATCCTTTGAGCCTGCTCTCGATTACTGTGTGGTTAAAATTCCAAGATGGCCCTTCGACAAATTTGCCTTAGGTGATAGAGAAGTTGGCACTCAGATGAAAGCCACTGGTGAAGTGATGGCTATTGAGAGATGTTTTGAAGCTGCTCTCCAGAAAGCAGTGCGCTCTTTAGAGTTTGGTAAGCGAACTTTGCTCTGGGAAGATTCCAATTGGGGAAAGAAGAAAAGGCTTGCCTCTTACCCGCTTCATCCTAACGACCTGAGAATATGGGCGATTATGGCAGCGCTGAGAAGGGAAGCTACGCTTGAGGAGCTCTGTCAGCGCACTGGAATAGACCCCTGGTTTATTTATAAGCTTCAGAATATTGTTGAGATGGAAAAGCGGCTTCTTTCTGAACCGTTGACCCCCGAGCTTCTCTGGGAGGCAAAACGGTTCGGTTTCTCTGATGAACAAGTCGGCACGCTAGCTGATAGATTGCCCGAACAGGTGAGACAAGTTCGCCATCAATGGCATATCCGCCCGGTGTATAAGATGGTGGATACCTGCGCTGGCGAATTTTATGCCGAAACTCCTTATTTCTATAGCACCTATGAGAAAGAAAATGAAGCTGAGCCATTGAAGGGCAGGAAAGCTTTAGTTATCGGCAGTGGGCCGATACGGATCGGACAGGGGATTGAATTTGATTATTGTTGTGTTCATTCTGCCTGGGCGCTTCACGAGGTGGGAATGAAGAGCATCCTGGTTAATTCTAATCCAGAAACAGTCTCCACCGATTTTGATACCAGCGACCGCCTTTATTTTGAAGCTCTGGATGAGGAAAGCATTCGAGACATACTTGAAAATGAAGGTGAATTTGCCCCACCCTCTATTGTTCAGTTTGGCGGGCAGACAGCCCTCAACATGGTTGAGCCATTGGTACGCAGTAATTCACCGATACTCGGTTCTGGCGCTGAAGCAATAGACATAGCTGAAGACCGTCACCGCTTTGAAGACTTTTTGGACAGGTTGGGTATTCTTCAGCCGCCAGGAGCCGGTGTGTCATCCCTTGATGAAGCATTAAACGTAGCTAAGTCCTTGGGTTATCCATTACTGGTTCGCCCCAGCTATGTCCTCGGTGGCAGAGCTATGGAAATCGTGCACAATGAAACTGAGCTGATTCGCTATCTAACCATGGCTTTAGAGCTGAATAGTCAGCATCCTGTCCTTATCGATAAGTACTTGCAGGGCAAGGAAGTTGAGGTGGACGCTGTCAGTGATGGGGAGGAAGTGCTTATTCCGGGCATAATGGAGCATATTGAACGGGCTGGTGTGCACAGTGGCGATGCCGTAGCTATTTATCCCGGAGTCAATTTAACCGAGGAGGAAGTAAACACTATGGTGGATTACACCACCAGAATT
>JAUWGN010000107.1 GCA_030606385.1 Dehalococcoidia bacterium | reverse complement strand
ATGCCCAAAGTGCAGATGATATTAAGATGGACTCGTTCGATGACTACCAGACAGGACTCCTCCGAGACTTGAAGGACTGGATATACCGGCATAGAGTCAAGGTAAGGCAGGAGAGGCGAAGAGCAGAAAAAGCACAGGGCTTACGTCACTTTGCCGCTATCGAGAAAGGAAACGATTGGGGTGTATTGTGACCATGCCATAAAGATGGCATCTCCTTGCCCCACATTAAGGAAGGTCACATGAAGATTATTATCCGGCGTGGTGAGAACTACAGCCCAGACCAGTATCGTCACTAATAAAAGAGGAAGAATGAGCCACTTCAGAAGCGAATGTCGGGAGAATTTAGCCATCACTGACTACCTCCCTCTCCCTTGAAAGCTAACCTGGAGAAGATATCGTTCAACTGCTTCCTATAATTAAGCCATGCCACAACTATTGCAAATATGATGTAATATTCCCATACCAACCACACAGGGATAGCGGATACCTGGAAAGAAGAGAATGGCAAGGCATCAAAGCCCTCAACTACCAAAAGCAAATAGGTTAAGAATAACCAGGCGACCCAGCCTAAAATTTGAGACGCAAATACGGCAAATAATCCCACAAAAGCAACCAACGCAGAGGCAACGATGATAGCCGGCAAGGCAGGCAGAGAAAGGAATGTGGCTGGAACACCAACCAGCGAAACAACGTTGAAATAGTAGGCTACAAGTGGCCAGACTGCGATAATAGCCGCTATGGTTACCGCAAAGCTATCCGCAAAAACATTACCGATAGCTATAGCTCTGTCCCTGTATTCAAATACCTTAGCAACGCCTTTCCTTCCCCAACTCTGAAGATAAGGATAGAACAAAATAAGCCCAAGCATTGCCGTGAAGCTAAGTTGGAAGGAGATGCTCCATAGAATTTGAGGCTGAATGCCCACCATCACCGCAGCAGCAAAAGCCAGCGCAGTAATAGCGCTTCGCTGCCTTCCTAAATATTCAGCCAACAAGAATAAGCTGCCCATCATGACAGCGCGAATTACCGGCGGATGCATTCCAGTAAGCAAGGCATAAATCCAGATAGCAATAAGGGTAAGCCAGATATATATGGAGCGCTGTCTTCCAAAAACCAAAGTTAAAAAACTGAGGAGAATGCCAATGATGATAGTGATATGCAAGCCAGAGATAGCCAATATATGGGCAGTCCCTGACCTTGAGAAAGCTTGTGTCACAGAATAGGGTATGTTGCTCCTTATGCCAAGCAGGATACCCTGAGCTAACGAACCTTGTGGCTCAGGCAGAGCTTTAGTCAGAGAATCAGAAAGCCTACCCCTGAAAGAATAAAGCCATTGCAAAGGTTCAAAACCTCTGCCTTCCTCCAGAATCTCTATCTTAGGGTAATAACAGATAGAGTAAATCCCCTGATGTTCCAGATAGCTTTTGTAGTCAAAATCTTCAAATGTGGGTGGTGTCTCTAATTCTCCGGTCACCCTGAGTATATCCCCATAATGATACTCAGGATATCTTGATACTCGCACCAGGACAGCACCCGAGACCTCCTTCCCTTCACCCTCCATGCTTATTTCCTTGGTTGAAATGGTTAACAGACAATATCTATCTCTAACATCGGGCTCCTCTGCCACCATCCCCTGGATTTCTGCTATCCCTTGCTCATTGTAGTAGCAAATAGAATGTTCATCTACTTGAGGTAAGCTTGATGGGAAATAAAGGATGCCTCCAGTTAAGGCGAAAAGGCATAATCCTATCACTATTAAGTTCTGTCTTCTATTGGGGAAAAGCGGGATAAACAAAAACGGGAAAACACCGAGTAGGGTAATTATCAAGGGCAAGCCAAGTTTTGAGCCTACAAGAATACCCGCTACCCAGGCACAGCTAATATAAAGCAGCCACATCAAAAAGTTTTGCTATGTGATACGGTGATATAGTCCTTTATCTTGTCAAATGTCCCCTGCCCGATGCCTTTGACCTGAAGCAAATCTTCAATTCGTTTGAACTCACCATTTTCACTGCGGTATTTCACAATAGCCCGAGCTCTAGTTTCACCTATCCCCGGCAGGGCTTCAAGAAGCCACCCTTCCGCCCGGTTGATGTCTACCTTCTGTGGAGATTGTCCTTCCCCTTCTCCAGGAATATAAATCGCGATATGGTTAAGGTCAGCATCAGGTTCGAGGCCAACATCCGAAAGAAGGGCCTGTATTGTCTCGCCTTCCATGAGGGGATAGATACCAGGGTTAATGACTGCACCACCAATATAAACTTCGCCATCCTGTTGCGGAAGCGCAGCTTGCGATAACACCAGCTCGATAGGCTGGATTTTATTGCGATTGGTCAGCAGCATAACACCGCCGACCACCAGGGCAATAATCAAGAAAACTGTGATAAAGATGTAAAATCTATCTGCCTGGTTCATCTCAACTAAGCTCCTTTCCCGGACATTGTTTTAGCGACCCATCTTTCGTCATTCTGGCCATGGGCGAAGAATCTTAGAGATTCTTCATTTTGCTGTGCTTCATTCAGAATGACAACCTTGCATTTCAATGGTAAGATTTTCATATGGCGAAAAATTCAGGAATATCAATCGTCAATCGCAAAGCTTACCACGACTACCATATCGAGGAAAGAGTTGAGGCAGGCATTGTGCTTAAGGGCTCCGAAATCAAGTCAATAAGGGCAGGGAAGATGAGTTTACAGGATGCCTATGCCAAACCGGAAAATGGAGAACTTTGGCTATTCAACAGCCACATCGCCTCGTATGATGCTGCTAGCTACAACACACATCAGCCAACCCGTCCCCGCAAGCTTTTGCTGCACAAAAAAGAGGTCGCCATGCTCACAGGGAGGGTGAAGCAGCGAGGTTTGACTTTAGTCCCTCTTAAGCTGTATATTAAACATGGGATTGCCAAGATCGAGCTGGGTGTGGGTAAGGGAAAGAAGCTTTACGATAAGCGCGAGACCATTATGCGCCGTGAGACAGACAGAGAAATAGACCGTGCGCTAAAAATCAAAGGGAGGTGGTAGAAAGGCAGTCTGATCAGGATAGCGGGGGCGCGTGGGTTCGACATGGGAAGGCCTACAGAATCGCAAGCTGAGGTGCCATTAACCTCACAAAACAAATGGCAAAAAATAAATGCCGAACCTGTTGCAGCTTAATTAAAGCTACACATCCACCTCAACCTCTCCTCGAAGGTTGGGACTGGGTGTTAAAAAGTCGAGGTGCTCCAATCCCAACGTCGATACGGATTGGATAAGAAAATCGACTGGCTTGACTGGATTCGGTCAGCAGATGAAAGTTGAGCGAGACAAATGGAGCTGACTAAGCTTGTAGGATATTCTGGCAACCTTTCTATGGACGGGGAGTTCGACCCTCCCCCGCCTCCACCAATGACAATAAATAGAAACGCTAGCCTTTTACTGCTAGCGTTTCTTTGTTTCAATAGGGTTTTCGGGAAGATGCAAATCGGGTTACCCCCAACTCCCCGTTCATTTAGGTAAACTTCGTAAGATTTTTACTAAAATGAGACGAAAGGCAATATTGTTATATATAGGTACCACTGAACAAGCATCGGAATGTTTGTGTTTCTATCGTAACCTCAGTATTGCGTATGTAATGAGTCTATGCAATGATTTTTGTTATACGTTGAATATTTAACTTATATCTACTGTGATGGTTATGGATGAGATCATTCACAAAATAGCTGAGGGATGCTCTCAGGATTCAGGTAGTATCGATGAGTTGAGTTTACTTCATCTTCGTCCATATATAGAAAGTTTTCTTGACCCAAATTGGCTCGATGCAAATCTAAATAAATACAAAACGTGGGCCAAGAAATACTCTGATCCTACCCTCCAACGTGTGCTACTTCATCGTCCTATAGGTATGAATATCCTTGTTGCTATGATATGGGCTGCCCGGTCTTGGGAAGAAGAATATTCATTAGACCCCTCTTTTCGACCACCAAACGGAGCTAAAAGTCTCATTGGATTTTCATGTAGTCTTGCGATCTTAGAATTGCACTCTGGTAACTACTTAGATTCTCAAGCATTAAAATACACTCAAACCCGTCTGCAATCCACTAACAATTTTTGGGGCATGGTTCACGAGATCAATACGTTTGCTCACTTTATTCGTAAAGGTGCTGATGTAGAACCAAAATTTCTTAAACCAGCAAATCAAGAAGAAATCGTTGTGCATTGGCGAGGGTACTCAATTCCTGTTCAATGTAAAAGTAAACAACGTGGTGCAGGTCGTCTCATTCCTCAAGACTCATTTGTAACTCTTGCAGGCTCTATAGCACGTGACGCAAAGCTCGCCCGTCGTAAGTTGCTAGTGCGGATAAGCTCAACAGGCCCCATACGCCAGCAAGACATCGATTTTCTGCGTAATCGTGTATCCTTGATGGGTTATACAAATACTGGGCCTGTTTTGGTCTCCAATGG
>JAUWGN010000072.1 GCA_030606385.1 Dehalococcoidia bacterium | reverse complement strand
AGTCCCTCTTCCACTATAAGCCGCATCATACCCATAAGCAAGGCAACATCCGTACCAGGGTTATGCCTTAACCAGAGGCTAGCAAAGCGGCAGAGATCAATCTCGCGGGGGTTAGCTACGATGAGCTTTGCCCCGTTATCTACTGCCATTTTTACCTCGCACCCAATCACAGGGTGGTTTTCCGTAGTGTTAGTGCCAATAGCTAAAATGCAAGCGGCGTCGCCAATTTCGTTGATGGAGTTAGTCATAGCTCCACTACCAAAAGTCTGGACAAGGCCAGTGACAGTGGGCGCATGACAAAGTCGGGCGCAGTGGTCTACATTATTGGTGCCGAAACAGGTTCGAACGAACTTCTGAAACAGGTAGTTTTCCTCATTAGTGCATTTAGCCGAAGACAATCCGGCCAAAGCGTCACTTCCATACTTGTCCTTTAATTCCTTAAATCTTGTGGCAATCAAATCTAGAGCTTCATCCCAGCTTGCTTCTTCAAATTTTCCATTACGTTTTATTAAGGGGGTAGTGAGGCGATCCGGGTGATGAACATAGTCGAATCCGAAGCGTCCTTTAACACAGAGATTCCCCTTGTTATCCGACCCATCTTCAACCCCGTAAATCTTTACAATCCGGTTATTCTTGATATTCAATTCAATCTGACAACCAACCCCGCAATAAGGGCAGGTAGTTTGCACTTTTCTGAATTCCCAGCTTCTCCCTTGAAAACGAGCTAGTTTTTCAGTTAACGCGCCTGTGGGACAGGCTTGAATGCAAGCTCCACAAGAGACACAGCCGCTCTGGGCCAATGGCCAGTTCAAATCAGCGACGATAATTGTTTTACTGCCCCGATCGGCGAAACTTAATATTCCCTGACCAGCAATCTCAGCGCAGGCACGGACACATCGTCCGCAAAGAATACATTTATTTGGATCCCTCAATATTACCTCGCTGGAATCATCAATTGGCTCAACCAGCTTATTAATTGGAAGACTAATTTTATCAATGCCGTATTGGTAAACCAGATTTTGCAACTCACAATTGCCATTCTGCTCACAAACCAAGCAATTATGCTCGTGCTCGGATAAGATCAGCTCTAGAATTAATCGGCGATACCTCTCCAATCTTTCAGTGTGTGTCTTAACTACCAATCCATCTCTTGCTGGGTAGGTGCAAGCTGGCATCACCCTTCTTTCCCGCTCAATTTCCACTACACACATTCTGCAGGCACCTACATCCGATAAACCGTCTTTGTGACAGAGGGTGGGCACATAAATGCCATTAGCTTTACAAACATCTAAGACAGTGTCTCCTTCCCCCCCTTTAACCTGCCTACCGTCGATAGTTAAGCTTATTTCGTTCATTCTTCTTCTTAAACCCCAAGGTCGCATCTCAAGCATCTTCTGGCCTTCTGTCCTAGTCTTCTCCTACTTAGTCCTAACGATAACTCTTTTGTCTTCTGAAAGTGGGGGAGGTACAGGTTCACCAGAAATCCTAGTAACAGCGTTGAAGCGAGAAGGACACATCTCCAAACAGATACCACACTTAGTACATTTGCCTTGGTCTATAGCATGGATAAGGTTCTTACCACCACTGATAGCGTCTACCGGGCAGTTTCTCAGGCAGATCATGCAAGCCTGGCATTTGGCTGGGTCTATATAATACGAGACTAATTCCTTACAGATGAAAGCAGAACACTTCTTTTGCTCAATATGTGCTTTATATTCATCCCTAAAATAGCGCAGAGTGGTTAAGATGGGATTGGGGGCAGTTTGTCCTAAGCCACATAGGGAGACTTCAGCGACCATTGAGGCTAATTCCTCCAAGGTATCGAGGTCTTCCATTTTTCCTTCACCTCGAGAAATCTTTTCAAGGATCTCTAGCATTTTGGGAACCCCTACCCGACAGGGAGTGCACTTGCCACAGGACTCATCTTTGGTAAATTGGAGAAAAAACCTCGCCATATCCACCATGCAATTATCCTCATCTAGCACGATGAGCCCGCCGGAACCCATGATTGCCCCCAGGCCAGTCATATGTTCATAATCGATGGGAACATTCAAATGTTCTACAGAAAGGCAACCACCGGAGGGACCTCCAATTTGTAATGATTTGAATTTCTTCCCATTGGGTATTCCACCACCGATATCGAAAATTACTTCGCCGACGCTGATTCCCATAGGGACTTCAATGAGGCCGGTATTATTTACCTTGCCCACAAGGCAGAAGGTTTTTGCCCCTTTGGCCGTTTCCGTTCCAACGCTACTGAACCAATCAGCACCCTTAAGGAGGATCCCGGGGATATTAGCCCAAGTTTCGACATTATTAAGCGTTGTTGGCTTTTCGAAAAGCCCTTTATTCGCTGGAAAAGGAGGCCGCTGCCGTGGGTTGCCACGCATTCCCTGAAGTGAAAATAAAAGTGCGGTTTCCTCTCCGCAAACAAAGGCACCAGCACCGGGGAAAATATCAAGGTCAAACTCAAATTCTGTGCCCAAGATGCCTTTCCCTAGAAGACCATATTCTCGAGCCTGGTCAATGGCATGGCCTAGAGTCTCAATAGCTAGAGGGTACTCAGCACGTACATAAGCATAACCCTGGCGGACATTTTCAATGGCATAGGCCCCAATTGCCATACCCTCTATTACAGCATAAGGATTACCCTCCAGAACGGTGCGATCCATATAGGCTCCAGGGTCACCCTCGTCGCCATTGCAAACCACAAATTTTTCATCCCCTGGAGCTGAGCGAACAAAACCCCACTTCGTTCCGGTGGGGAAGCCAGCCCCCCCTCGACCCCGCAACCCAGATTTCCCCACCTCCTCAAGAACTTCTCTCGGCTTCATTTGGGTTAAGGCCTTGGCGAGAGCCTGATAACCATCACAAGCGATGTACTCTTCGATATCTCTGGCATCTACATCTTGATTCGCTAGAACCCTTTTTTCCTGAAGCTTAAAGAAGGGTTCATCCTCTTCCATAACCCACTCCTTAATTACATTCCCCCCAATTATATGTTGCTCCATTATCTTGGGGACTTTATCCACCGTTACATCTACATAGATTGTCTTTCCTTTCTCGGGGTGAATGACAGTAACTGTAGGTTCATGGCCGCATAGTCCAATACAGCCAACCCTTGATAGGATAATACCGTGCAGTCTTCGTGCTTTTATCTCACGGGAGAAAACATCCCAAATCTCATTTGCACCTGAAGCAACACCACACGTCCCCATGTGAACCTTGACTTGAATTTTTCTATCACGCTCTGCGGTTTTTCTTTGAGCCTCTTCCTTAGCTCTTATTAAATCCTCTATAGAATTAATTTGCTTCACTCCAACCTCTTATTCATACAAACTCAGCACATTCACTATCTTAGTGGGAGTCATCCAACGATAAACTTTGCCATCAATAGCTACTACAGGGGATAAACCACAGCAACCGAGACAGCGCACCGTTTCCAGAGAGAATTTAAGGTCGGGAGTGGTTTCCCCAGCCCCAATTCCGAGTCCTTTACACAGAGCATCCAAAACCGCTTCCCCTCCTCGTACATAGCAAGCAGTTCCCATACAAACTTGAATAGTATATTCCCCTCTGGGAACCATGGTAAAAAAGTGATAAAAGCTAACTATCCCGTATATTTCGCTTAACTGAACCTTTAGCCCTCGAGAAATGATCTTCAGCACAGATGAGGGCAGATAACCAACCAGCCCCTGTACCTGCTCTAAGACACGGATCAGGGCGCCCGCTTTCCCTCGGTTCTCATCAATTATCCTCTGGATTTGCTGAGACCATTTTCCTGCTTCCCTAGCCTCTTCATCCACTTGCACATTTGATGTACTTTCCATCCTAAACTCCCCCTTAATTTCTGGTAAACATTGCTCTACAGTCTTTAGCGAGCTAGAAAGCGACTTCAACTCCGTCCATGGTTAATTCCAGGTCTGTAACCAATCTGAGAGGAGGAAGAACGTTTACATTTATCCCAAGGCCACATTGGGTTACGTTGAACCAATCTCCTGCAATACAAGATTTACAACCTTTGGAATAGTTTCCTTAACTACTTTATCATATCCAGCAATAAGTTTTAATAAATTTAAGCCGTTCACGCTGGCATCTTTTACATTTATTATTATGCTTTCATCTTTAACTTTACCAGCTAGCTCTTGAGCAACATAAAAACCTCTACCGTCATCTCCTAATATTGGATTCCCTATACCCAAGGCCGGACTTTTCAAATTATCTTCTCAATTGAGAGCAGCTATTGCCATTGGGATCGTATATGTTGACTTCCAAGGACATCTGCACAGGGCATACCTCAGCGCATTCAGCGCAACCAGTGCATTTATCCTCAATAATGTAACGCGGAGTCTTTTTGACAGCGACCTTGAAATTCCCCGGCTTCTCCCCTAACCCCTTCCACGGTTGCCTGTGTGATAATCCCGATATTTCGATGCCTACCAGCCTCAACGAGCTTGGGGGACAGAATGCACATCGAACAGTCGTTGGTGGGGAAGGTCTTGTCTAATTGAGCCATTACACCTCCAATGGCAGGAGATGATTCTACTAAGTAGACAAGAAATCCCGACTCAGCTAAATCAAGTGATGCCTGTATCCCACCTATTCCTCCCCCTAGAACCAGGACAGCTCCTACTTTGTTAGTTTCCGATTCGGTATCCATTTTCAACCTTAGCCAGCAGTTTATCCACAGGAGGCGCGTTCAAGTTAAGGCCAAGGTCAGCCACTGGGTCTGCGCCCATGGCAAGACCAAGGAGCTGAGGATAAAGAAGAACGGGGATGTTATATTGCTTGCCAAACTTTTCCGATACTTTTTTCTGCTGAGTTGCATACATAAGGTAACAGGTCTGACATTGAAGAACCATGCAGTCCACCTCTTTGCCTTCTAAGTTGTCAAGCTTTTTTGCTATCAAGGAATGAGTCAAATCCTGAGAATTGGGGAAGGTTTTCCCTCCACAGCACAAATCAAGAGTCTCATATTCAATAGAAGAGGCCCCGGTTGCCGAGATTAGTTCGTGGAGAGTCTTCGGGTTATCTGGTTCATCGAATCCTTCAGACATGCATCTTGGTTTCAGATAATGACAACCATAATGAGGCGCTACTTGAAGTCTTGATAAATCTCTTTTTGCCTCTTTCCTTATTTTATCCAAACCCATATCTTCATAGATAACTCTTGAGATGTGCTTCACCTGGGTTTTCCCATTGTATTCTAGACCTATAGTTGATAATTGTTTATTTATCCTGTCTCTTACCGCTTGCGTTTTTAGTTCTTCCGCTGCTTCTGTCAGGACACCAGCACAGGCAGCACAGAGGGCAACAATGTCTAAATCCCGGGCTTCAGCAAGAGCCAAATTCATTGCTGCTAATAAAAGGCCGGCTTCTATACTTATGTTTATCTGATTGGAACCACAACAGACGAAATCTTCAATGTCAACCAGTTCAATCCCCAAACGCTTAGAAATCCATCTCACCGAAAGTTCATACTGAGGAACCCTCGTAGGAGTAGTGCAACCCAAAAATATAGCATACCTGTTCATAACTAGGCCCTCGGTTGGATTTTATCAACACCGGTTGACTGGATTAACTTTGCCGCTTCTTTTCCATCACCCTTTAGAGGGCAGAGAGAAAGGTCTTCCCGTTTTTTAACCCATGCTTCCTCCGTGGCAAAGACTATCCCTGTTTGCATAACCTGCTTTGTCTGGTTAACCCAGGAAGGAGGAGCATATCCCTCTTTTGCTGCCATATTCTTTAGCACATTTAACACGTTGAAAAACTTTACATTTTGTGGACAATGTTCCTCACAGGTATGGCAGGTAGCGCAATACCAGATATAAGGGCTACTCAAAATCCTTTCCCTCATCCCAAGATTTACCATTCTGGCCATCTTTCTCGGATCATACTCAGGGAATATCTCGTGGATGGGGCATCCCGCTGTGCAAGTTCCGCATAAAAAACAGGCAGTTATATCACGAGCAGCCTCATGGGCTATTACCTCGAGCTTAAAATTTGGATCGAGTTTTGATACTCGAATTGGTTCATCAAGC
>JAUWGN010000049.1 GCA_030606385.1 Dehalococcoidia bacterium | reverse complement strand
AATACTAAACAATATCAAATGACCAAAATCCAAATGACCTAGCTCCGGATTTTGTAGTTGCCTGATTCATCAGGCACAACTGCCCAATAAATTGGGCAACTACATTCTTAAACTGGGGTTGCTTCGGCACTGGCGTGCCTCGCAATGACAGAAGGAGGAGGCTAATATGTGACTAATCATATAAACGAGTACAGGTACTTTATACAAGGTTACGCCATGGATTATAATCATCAAGGAGATAAAACAAGCAGCTAGCGAGCCAAATTAGGGAAAACAGGATTATGCTAACGATAACCCGCTATGAAGAAGTCACCCAGATCAAGATGAGCCTCTTTTCTGAAAGTCATCCTCCTTTATGCGCCTGTGCCTACCTGGTAGATGGATTGTTAATAGACAGCGGTCCTGATTGCACAGGCAAGGAGCTGGCCAATTTCCTGAAAGACAAAGGGGTAAAGCTCCTGATCAATACTCACTATCATCATGACCATATCGGGGGTAATGCCACTCTCCAACAGAACTATGGCCTAGAGATACTTGCTCACCCAGCGGCGATAGACAAAATCGAGCAGCCGCCCCAACCATATCCCTATCAAGAAGCACTCTGGGGACATGCATTGTCCAGTAAGGTAAAGAAAATCGGTAATGTGGTCAAAACGACACACTTCCAGTTCGAGGTAATCCATACACCGGGACATAGCGATGACCATATTTGCCTCTTTGAGAGGAATAAAGGATGGCTTTTCTCGGGCGATCTGGCCACCGTCACCCATCCCAGGTTAGCCAGACCTGAGGAAAATCAATGGAAAACGATAATTTCACTTAAGAAAATCAAAGAATTAATGCCGCGGGTGTTACTTACTGCGCCAGAATACATAATCACCGAACCATCCACCATGCTGGAGAAAACCATCCAGTACCTCGAGGAAACAGGGCAGCGCATTAGAGCTCTGTCTAGCAAAGGTCTATCTCCCGCTGAGATAGCAGAGCAACTCTTTGGTGAAGACATTGCAGCCCAAATTACCGAAGGACAGTTTTCCTCGGAGAATTTTGTGAACTCCTATCTTAAAACGGACTAAAAGCCTATAATTATGTCATGGCGACAGTAAACTCCGCGATAGCGCAGCAACAAATATCTGAGCTTGCCACAAGCGATGTCGAGGCAATCAAACATTTAAAACAGGCTATCGCCCAGGGTAAACACTGGTATCTAGCGTTACTCGAAGCCGTTAACCTATGGGACAGCACTGAAGAGGATTATGACGACAGGCACTACCAATACCTCATCGCTAATGAAGCTTTTGATTGGTTACTCCTTGCTCAAAGATTATGTCAGGAGGTTAGCGAGCTCATTCCACATAAAGAGCGAATTAATCTCCTGTTCTTCGATCAGCAACCGATAGAGCTGACCAAAGACGAGTTCAAGGAGCTGATCGGTAATGCCAAATATCGAGCTTATCTCAACTACCTATATGGAATCTTCATGGAAAGACTTCTCATTTTGACCATCGCTGAAGAGATCCGGAAAAGAAGGCGAATTGCTGGTTTAGTCAACGAAGGAAACACAATTAATGAAGCATATCAATATCTTTATGGCGAGAGTGAACAGGAATTGGCACAGCAGTTTAAAAGGGAGAAGCGTTATCCCAGACGCAGATCCATGAACTTAAGTGAGCTCAACGAGTTCACCTACTGGTTATTTAAGAAAAGATTAATCCGCAATGATAAGTCTCGCGTTGCCAGCGATACCAAAAAGGCGTTGCTGGCGTTGTGTCACTATTTAGAACAAAAAGGGGGACGCCTCAAGAACGAAGCTGAGAAATCTCCAGCTTCACCCGCTCAAGTTTATCTCTGAGCTCAGTAAGTCTTTGCTTTTCCTTTTCAACGACATGCTGTGGCGCTTTCGCCAAAAAATCATTATCCCGTAGCCTGGCGTCGAGCTGACCTATCCTTGCCTCAATCACCTCGCGTTCCCTGGTCAACCGTTGCTCCTCAACAGATAAGTCAACCAGGCTTGCCCATGGCAAGATTACCTCGGATTCCTTGAGCACCAGAACAACTGCGCGCCCCACATCACTCTTCCTTTCCCTTCGAGGAGCAATAGCTAATGGATTAACTCGTGCCAGCGTTTTGATTGCTTCAGCTTGTGAAGAAATTTGGGGCAAGAGTTCATCAGCATAAACCCATGCTTCAATTTGCTTGGCTGCCTCCACCTTATACCGGGCACGAACATTACGGATGGAACGGATAATTTCTATCACTGAATTCATCGCTCGTTCCGCTTCAGGGTCTATTGCACCACTGTCAGCAACAGGATAGGAAGCTGTCATAATGGAATCAGGCATGTGGCTTTCCTCAGGGAAATGCTGTTTTACATTTTGCCACAGCTCTTCAGTAACAAAGGGCATGAAAGGATGTAAAAGACGTAATGAGTTTTCCAATACATTCACCAGAAATGGCAAAGGTGATGCTGCAGGTTCTACAGGACGGAGGCGCAACTTGGCAATCTCGACATACCAATCACAGAACTCGCCCCACATAAAATCATATATTTGCCAGCAGGCTTCCCCGAATTCGAACCTCTCCATAAGCCTGTTGACTTCACCTATTACACAGTTGAGACGGCTGACAATCCAGCGGTCTTCCAATAACTGCGGCTCAACCTTTATTTCCATAGTTTGTCCTGTTAGTGTCATTGCATCCACACTTTGGAAAATGAACCTAGCAGCGTTCCACAGCTTGTTAACGAAATTGCGGCTGGATTTCACCTTTCCCCTGCCGAGATTTACATCGCTCCCCGGCATGCTACTGCTGGCAAGGGCAAAGCGCAGAGCATCAACACCATATTCATTGATAGCTTCGGCGGGATTAATAACATTCCCGCGTAGCTTGCTCATCTTTTCGCCATGTTCGTCCCGAAGCAACCCGTGAAGATAGACGGTGCGGAATGGTATTTCACCAGTATCCTCCAGCCCCATCATAATCATCCTTGCCACCCAGAAGAATAGTATGTCATAACCTGTCTCCAGCACCGCGCCAGGATAAAAGTAGCGCAGATCCTCAGTATCCTCCGGCCAGCCAAGCGTGGAATGCGTCCATAGAGCTGAGCTAAACCACGTATCAAGAACATCCTTATCCTGAACAATCTGGCTTGAACCACAGTGTGAGCAGTGAGAAGGAACATCCACGGAAACAGTGAACTCACCACAATCCTGGCAATACCACACCGGAATGCGATGCCCCCACCAGAGTTGCCGGCTAATACACCAGTCCTTGATATTTTCCATCCACTCAAAGTATATCTTGGTGAACCGCTCCGGTATTATAGTTATGTCACCTTCCCTGACTGTCCTTATGGCCTTTTCTGCTAAAGGCTTGGTGCGAATAAACCATTGCAGGCTAACCCTGGGCTCAACCATCGTTTGACAGCGAATACAATGCCCCACTGAATGCAAATAAGGCTCTATTTTCTCCAGCAGGCCTTTTCCCTTCAAATCATCCACAACCATATCCCGACAGGCAAATCTCTCCTGACCAGCGTAAGGCCCGGCATTCTCATTCAGAGTGGCATCGGGGTTCATAATATCCACCAGCGGCAGATTATGTCTCTGCCCCACTTCGAAGTCTGTGGGGTCATGCGCCGGGGTTATCTTCAACGCTCCGGTGCCAAAAGATACATCCACGGCATCATCGGCAATAACGGGAATCTGCTTATCTATGATAGGAAGCACTACTTTCTTGCCTATCAAGTCTTTGTATCGCGCATCTTCAGGATTCACCGCTACCGCAGTATCACCAAAGAAAGTCTCGGGACGGGTGGTAGCTACAGTGATAAAACCACTTTCGGCTGCCAGAGGATAACGAATGTAATAAAGATGCCCGTTAATCTCCTTGTGTTCCACTTCAAGGTCAGAAAGTGCAGTCTGACACCGGGGACACCAGTTTATAATGCGCTCTCCCCGGTAAATCAGCCCTTTGTTATACAAGTTGACAAAGGCGGTGCGGACTGCCTTGCTCGGCCCTTCATCCAGGGTGAATCGCTCACGCGTCCAGTCACATGAAGCCCCCAGCATTTGATGCTGGAGGTTGATACTCTGCCGGCTGCTATTTGCCCATTCCCAGGCTACTTGATGAAATTTCTCCCTTCCTATATCGCTTCTGGTCACCGACTGCTCCGCCAATTGCTGCTCCACCACTACCTGTGTGGCAATACCAGCATGGTCAGTTCCAGGCAACCATAATGTAGGCTTCCCTTTCATGCGTTGCCACCTGACCATCACATCCTCCAGGGTAGTAGTAAGAGCATGCCCCAGATGGAGCTCGCCGGTAACATTTGGCGGTGGCATGATAATAACGAAAGGCTTCTTCTTGGGGTCTATCTCAGGGGTGAAATAGCCCTGCTTGAGCCAGAAGTTATACCACTTTTTCTCTATGTTACCTGGCTCATAGGCTTTAGGAATTTCAGGCATTTCTCCGCAAAGTCTCTATTAAGCTTGGATGATCAAGCGTAGGGCGTTATCGTTCTTTATACCTTTCAGTCAAAAGCTTCGCCACTTTATCCAGAACTTTGTCAGCCACCTCTTTTTTGTGAAGAAGCGGCAGGCTTTCAGCTTTGCCATCCTTACCGATTATGGTTACTCGATTGCTATCGACACCGAACCCACTACCCTTAGCAGTAATGTCATTAGCCACAATAAGATCAAGGTTTTTTCGTCGCAATTTTCGTGTGGCATTTTCCACCAGATTTTCACTTTCAGCGGCAAAACCTACTCTGATGAAATCTCCTTTAACCTCGCCCAAAATATCTGGCGTGCGTTCCAACTCCAGGGTTAATCCAGCACCTTCTTTCTTAATCTTTTCTTTGGCTTTAGTCCTGGGGCGGTAATCCGCTACCGCTGCTGCCATAACTAAAACATCAGCCCCAGAAATAGCGCTTCTCACCGCCTGAAGCATCTCTTCAGCAGTGCAAACATCAATTGCTTCAACACCAACAGGCCTGGTGAGCAAGGTGGGACCGGTAATCAACGTTACCTTAGCTCCCCGATCACGAGCAGCTTCAGCAAGGGCATAACCCATCTTTCCTGAAGAGCGGTTAGTGATAACACGAACCGGGTCAATAAATTCTTGCGTGCCACCAGCAGTAACCACGATATGCCTATCGGCAAAGCTTCCCCCCCTACCCAGTACTTGAGAAATAACACCTATTATCTCCACAGTATTGGCAAACCGTCCCAGACCCTCCACCCCCGAAACCAGCTTGCCAAATTTTGGTCCTACAAAGACAAAGCCACGCTTCTTTAGCCTGGACACATTCTCCTGGGTAACAGGATTCTCATACATGTTCGCATCCATGGCTGGCGCTATTACTACAGGTGCATTGGTTGCTAACACCATGCAACACAGCACATCGTCAGCAATGCCAGTGGCTAACTTGGCAATGACATTAGCCGTGGCTGGAGCAATAGCAACTACATCAGCAGCTCTAGCCAGAGCAATATGGGTAACATTAAGTTCCGAAGAGGCATCAAACATGTCGGCCGTCACAGACCTTCCGGTAATAGCACGAAAACTGAGCGGAGATACAAACCTGGTAGCCTTTTCAGTCATAACTACATCCACCTTCACCCCTGCCCTGCTGAGCTGGCTAGCAATATCCACTGCCTTATAAGCAGCGATGCTCCCTGTTACTCCCAGGATTACCGTCTTCCCTTCAAGCATGATGCTCCTTTAAAAATTAAAATTCTAAATTCTAAGCTCTAAACCCTAAACAAACCCAATATCTAAATCCAAAACTCAATTTAGTAGCCATCAGCTTTCAGCTATCAGCCTTCAGTCGTTAGCTAGCCGCTGACTGCTGATTACTGACTGCTTTTTCATATTGTTTAGTATTTCGGATTTAGGATTTCGAGTTTTCTTTTCTGTTCATTTCATAGATAAGACGCAGCCCAACTAGCGACAAATCAGGATTTATTATCTCTATCCGCGATGTTGCCTCAGCCAGAAGGTGGGCATATCCTCCAGTAGCTATCACCTTTACTTTACTCCCTAATTCCCGTTCTATACGATTAATCATACCCTCAACAAGCCCGATATATCCAAATATTATACCTGATTGCATCGCAGAAATTGTATTCCGGCCAATAACTTGCGTGGGGCGCACTAACTCCACACGGGGTAACATGGCAGTGCGGGAAAATAGCGCTTCAGTAGAAATGGTGACTCCCGGTGAAATGGCTCCGCCTAGATAATCACCTTCTTCAGAAATAACATCAAAAGTAGTAGCAGTGCCAAAGTCAATAACAACCGCCGGGCCTCCATAAAGATGATGAGCAGCAACAGCATTCACCACACGGTCAGGACCGAGTTCTCGGGGGTTATCCACGGAAAGGCGTATCCCCGTTTTAACCCCCGCTTCAACTATTAAAGGGAGAATATTCAAGTATTTCCGGCACATCCCCTGAAAAACGGGGGTCAACGGTGGAACAACGCTGCACGTCACTCCCCCGGTGATTCTCGAAATAGGCAACTTTTTCTGCTTGAGAAAGGCAACCAACAAAGCACCATATTCATCCGCCTCGCGCTGTATGCTTGTGGCTAATCGCCAGGTAGCCTTAAGCTTCTCACCATCAAATACACCTATGGCGATGCTGCTGTTTCCAATATCAATAGCCAGTAACATAACAGCTAACCTTCTCTCAATGCCTTGATTACCCTGGGCAAAACAGGTAGCAAATCAGTGGCAATTACCCCGGCATCACCCAACTCTTCGGCGACAATGTCACCCGCTCGAGAATGAAGATACACCCCACAGGCAGCAGCATCGAAAAGAGAAAGCCGTTGCGCCGCCAGTCCAGCTATTGCGCCAGCGAGGACATCCCCCGTCCCCGCTGAAGCTAAAGCAGGATTTGCAGCATTATTCACTTTGGCTTCCCCATTTGGAGCAGCCACAATCGTGTTAGCTCCTTTAAGCACAACGGTTTTCTTCCATTTTTTTGCTGAGCGTTGCGCTATTGATAACCTGCTTCCCTGAACTTTTTTTGCCGAAATTCCCAACAATCTCGCCATCTCCCCGGGATGCGGCGTAAGGATAGCATCCTGCCTTAACTTTCGCCACCACTGAGGCATTTGAGCCAAGGTATTAACGGCATCGGCATCCAGAA